>CADBRE010000066.1 GCA_902797005.1 uncultured Erysipelotrichaceae bacterium
GTAGAAGAAGTTGCTTTAGAAGATATGAAACTAGCTGATTTAAAAGCTATGGCAAAAGAATCAGGAATTAAAGGTTATTCAGCAATGAAAAAAGATGAATTAATTGAAGCATTAAGAAAATAAATAAAAAGGAGAAATAAATAATGGATATAAAAGCAAGTGATGTTAAAAAACTTAGAGATATGACTGGTGCTGGAATGATGGATTGCAAAAAAGCATTATCTGAAAGCAATGGTGATATTGACAAAGCTATTGACTATTTAAGAGAAAAAGGTATTAGTAAAGCTGCTAAAAAAGCAGATAGAATAGCTGCTGAAGGTTTAGCTAATATCTATGTTGAAGGTAATAAAGCTGTAGTAGTTGAAGTAAATGCTGAAACTGACTTTGTTGCTAAAAACGCTGAATTTGTATCTATGGTTGACACTATAGGTAAAACACTTTTAAATAGTAGTGTTACAACTGTAGAAGAAGCATTAGCTTTAGAAGCAGGAGAAGGAACTATTAATGATTTAATCGTTAATGAAACAGCAACTATTGGTGAAAAATTATCTTTAAGAAGATTTGAAATAGTTGAAAAGAGTGATGACGAAGTATTTGGTTCATATTTACATATGGGTGGTAGAATTGCTTCACTAGTTGTATGTACTGGAAAAGATGAAACAGTTGCTAAAGATGTTGCTATGCAATCAGCAGCTATGAGACCTAAATATGTAAACAGAGATGAAGTACCCGCTGAAGAAGTTGAACACGAAAAATCAGTATTAACTGAACAAGCATTAACAGAAGGTAAAAAACCTGAATTTATTGATAAAATAATAGCAGGTAGACTTGATAAGTTCTATGAAGACATTTGTCTAATTGAACAGTCATTTGTAAAAGATGGCGATTTAACTGTAAAAGCATATCTTGACAAAGCAGGCATGAATGTAACTAGAATGGTTAGATTTGAAGTTGGTGAAGGTATGGAAAAGAGAAACGATGATTTCGCTTCTGAAGTTATGAGCCAAATCAACAATGCGTAAGAATAAAAAGCAAAAAAATAATCTCAAAAGGAACCTTCTATTATTTGGGTTCCTTTTAATTATCGTTTCATTAATAGACACTAAGAACGATAAAAAAGATTTTTCATTGTTAGCAAGTAATGAAAAAACAATATATACAAATGTTAATGCAAAAGAAGTTATAAATATATTAAATGAAGATACTGGTGTATTATTAATAGTGGATGATAAAAGAGACATAAATAAAATAACAAACATATTAGATAATTTAAAAACAGATGAAAATATTTATGTATATAACTCTTCTAAAGATGAAATGATTCTTGATTTAAAAGAAGGGGAGTTATACAAAGTCCAAGATTCTAGTGATGATTATAATATACTTTTAAAAAAGTTAGGTAACTATACTGAAGAATACTTAATAAATGGCATTGATACTGGATATAGAAGAATAAATACACCTATGGTAATCTTCATTAAAAATGGTACAATTGAATATAGCTATTATATTTCAAATATAGTAGGTGAAGAAACTTTAACGAATATTTATAGTGCGGGTTTTGCAAGAATAGAAAACTAAGAGAAACATTTATCTCTTTTTTTTTCATTTTAAGCGGCAACTTTCACATTTGTTCTTTAAAAGTAAATAAAAATGTGGTATCATTAAAGAGAGTAGAAGAATATAAAGGAGGTAGACTAGTGAAACTGTTTAAACACCATAATTTTAGTAATAATGTCAAAAAGATACTTTCTTATATTCTTGATTTCTTTAAAGAAATATTTAAAACACTATATTATATATGGAGATTTATATTTAAAGTATTTGATTTATTAGTAAATATAATATTAAGAATTGCCTCATTTATATTCTATGTATTTGCTTATATTGGAAAGTTTACTATTTGGCTAGGAGGTATAATATACAAATATATAATATTAGAAATATATTTCTTAATTGCTGCAATTTTTACAGCCATAGGTTATATATTAAAAATAAGTCTATATGAATTACCTATCTTTATATATAACAAAACAAGCGCCTTAATAATAAAGATATCTAAAAGATTAAAATATACTAAAGAAAGAAGTTCAGACTTCATAAAAGAAGCACCTAAGAAAATAGAAAAATACTTTTCTGATAAATGGAATAATCTAACACTTGTTAAACATTATAAGAATAAAAAAGAAAGAGAATTAGAAGTATTACTTATAGACAAATATGGTAAAGATGCTGAAAGAGCAGCTAAAAAGCAAGTTTATCAGTATTTGGCTAGAAATAGAGAAGGTAAGATTGTAAAAGGATACTTTGGAGCTTTTTCTAAATTAGATGTTCACTCATATTTGCTAGATTTAGGATTTGAGGTATATCAGATAAAAACTAATTGGTGGATGAATTTCACACATGGTGAAAGCAAGCTAACTAGAGTAAAGATGCCAACCAAAAAGCTCGTTTATTGGCTAACCCAGCTATCTACTTTCTTAAAAGCTGGAATACCACTTATAGATGCAATAACACTTTTAGCACAGCAAGACAAAAGAAAATATAAGAAAGTATATGATTCATTAATTTATGAATTATCAATGGGTGAAAGCTTTTCGGAAGCATTAAGGAAGCAAGGTACAACATTTCCAGGATTACTTATCAATATGATAAAAGCAGCTGAGTTAATAGGTGATCTAGAAGGAACACTGGATGAGATGAGCCATTATTATGATGAGAAAGAAATAACAAGAAAGCAAATGATAGGAGCATTAACATACCCATCAATAATATTAGTGCTTACAGTAGTAATTCTTTCATTTATGA
>CADBRE010000067.1 GCA_902797005.1 uncultured Erysipelotrichaceae bacterium
TGCTGTCATTTCTGGAGTATAATCATTATCTACTGATAATACTGTATTAACAACTTGAACTTCATTTCTAAAGTTTTCATCAAACATAGGTCTGATTGGTCTATCAATAACTCTAGCTGTTAATGTAGCTGCATCTGTAGGCCTACCTTCCCTCTTAATAAATCCTCCTGGTATTTTACCAACTGCATACAATTTTTCTTGATATAAAATTGTTAATGGGAAAAAGTCTGCTGTTGAAACATTGTTACTCATAACAGCTGTTGATAAGATTACTGTATCTTCATATCTAACAAGAACAGCACCTTTAGCTTGTTTTGCAAGTTCACCAGTTTCAATTACTAATTTCTTCCCTAAGAAATCGTATTCAAAAACTCTTTTCATATTTCTACCTCTTTTCTTTCTAATTTTTGAATAAAAATAGACGCTAAAAACCCAGCGCCTACTTTCTTAATCCTAATCTTTCAATAAGTTCACGATATCTAACAACGTCAGTACGTTTTAAATATGCAAGTAAACTCTTTCTTCTACCAACCTTTTGTAGAAGACCTCTCTTAGAATGGAAATCATGGATATGTTCTTTTAAGTGTTCAGTTAACTCTTTAATTTCTTCAGTTAAAATAGCAACTTGAACTTCTACAGAACCAGTATCATTTGTACCTCTTCCATATTCCTTAACTAATGATTCTTTTCTTTCTTTAGTTAATGCCATTTCTAACTACTCCTTTCTTATAATACGGTTTAATCTTAGTAAAAAGTTCGGAGAATCTCTAAACCAAGAAAAAACTTACTACTAAAGTATACTAAACTTTATGTTAAAAATCAAGTGTAATCTGAAAAAAACCACTATTGCAAGTAGTTTTCGTTAATTTCATTATCAATTATAGAATCAAGTTCTTTATCAGTTAACTCTTCTGTGGTATCTTCAAATGTATTATCATTTTCCATAACAGCTATTTTTACTTTTGTATCACCTATTATTTCTATTCCTATTTCCTTTTCTATTTCATAAGTAATAATATTAGAGTTAACATTTACATCAACTACTGTTGGTACTTTTATAGTTGTTAAAAGAATCTCACTGTCATCTTTCAAGACACTATCTTCAAGCATATGAACTTTTACTTTTTCATTATAACTTACATTTCTTACTTCAACAGTAGTTTTGGTGTTATTATCATATGAATACCAAACATTTACATCAAAGTTTCCTTCTATAACAACCTCATCGTTTTCACTTCTTCCAAAAACTTTATGATTTATAACCCAGCACCCTAGTATTGTATCAACTGCTTCACCTGCGATTAACTCATATTTATCCCTAAAAGTCTTCTTACCCTTACCTATAACAGCTTTAGTAACTATCTCCTTATACATAACTTCACCCATTAGTAGTATATGATATTTGCCTAGAAAGTTACCAAAAAGAAAACTAGTGCACTTAATACTAGTATATCTTGTATTTAATTAGTTGCTATTTTAATCTGATATGGACTCTCCGGCGTTCCATTACCAGATAACCATTCAGTATTTGCAGTTAGAGATAAGACTGGGCGTGTAGCGACAGAAGACGAAACACCATCGTTGATGTATGAATTAGTTAGACTACCAGTTCCAGTTGATCCAATCACAATCCACATCCAAGAAGTACCCGACGAAATGAAGCGCGAAGGACTTATTGTCGTCCACCAGTTACTGCCAGTAATAGACTTTTCGGCTGTTGTACCTGTTGCATTAGCATTTAAATAATACCACGCATTTGGATTGGTTATACCCAACTTGCCCCCAGCAAAAGCAACTTCATCTGCTGTCATTAAGGCCATTGGATAGTCAAGATATCCGTTTGTGAACTCACTTCCATTAATACTATATGCTTCTTTTGAATACCTGTCTTCTTTTGAATTTCCATTTACAAGCGCCCATTCAGCTCTTTCTTTAAATCCTGTTGTACTTGCACCGCAAGCATATGATGGTGTAGTTGATCTGTTATTAAATCCAAAATTAATATTAGGCTGCATTACTGTATTACCACTTCTATCATTACAATATACTGCTTTTGTATCTATATAATCTTCATATTCAGTATTTTCAAATGTAGCTTTGTAGAAATTATCTACTGCTGTTTTTAGATTGCTATCTACTTCATTTCCTCTTATATCATCTGTAGTTGTTGTACCAGAGGTATATGTTCCATCTGCCTTTGTATATCCTACATTATACGGAGTATTATTAGCTGCATACCAGGTTGATGTTCCTATATACCCATTTTGTGTTATAGCTATTATTTTATTACCTTGATTATCAGTTACTAATCCACTTCCTGAGTATAGTAATCTAATTCCTCCTCCAGTTGATGCTTCATTTGTTCTTATTATTCTCCAGTATAAGTCTCTTCCTGGTGTACAGTTCTTTCCTCCTGTTTCTGGACACTTTCCAAAGATTACCCAGTTGTTTCTTGCATCTCCTGAATAGTAAAATACTGTTTCTCCTAGTTCTGCATTATTTGTTTTAAAGAA
>CADBRE010000068.1 GCA_902797005.1 uncultured Erysipelotrichaceae bacterium
GGCAATTCTATGTTTACAATTGTGCCTGATTGGACTGGTTCAAAAGACTTTACTGTTACTAACACATCAAAAGTAGATTTAATATATTCAATATACTTCACAAATACAATAAATGAAATAACTGATGAAAACAATCTATATTATGGATTAACTAAAGATGGAGAGACAATTGTTGATTTATCAACAACTCGTGCTCCTAAGACTAGAGAATCCTTGCTTGTTAAAAATGTAGTTATTAAACCAAGCGAAGTTCATCATTACACAATAACATTCTGGTTTAAAGATACTGGTATTAATCAAGACATAGATAAAGACAAAACATTCTATACAAAACTTCAAGTAAGAAATGCATCTTAAAATAAAAAAGTAAATTGTTGAATCAAACATTTTACTTTTTTTCTATAATGTGGTAAGATTTAACTATAAGAATAAGGAGGACAAAATGCCAAGAAGTAAAAAAGAAGTTTTAGAAGAAGAAATAAAGCCCAAAAGGGGAAGAAAGCCCAAGTCAGCTTTAGATAATTCAACCGTGGATAAACATAAAACAAAGCAAAATAAAGAAGATTTAAAAATAGATAGTAAAAAGGAAAAAAAGGTAAAAGATATGAAAGAAGAAATTATAAAGGAAGAAAATAAAACAGAAGCTAAAAGAAAACTTAATTACCCAGCATTATTGATAACTTTAGTATTTGCAATAGTATTGGGAGTAACTACTTACTTGGGATTCACATTTTTCAAAACATACTTCTTCTATATAAATATAGATTTAGATGGAGATGGATGGCCTGATTTAAACATAGATAATACTGGAGATAAAAAGTGTAACATAAACTGTGATGCTGATAGAGATCATAGACCTGACTATAATATAAGCTACGGAAAGAGTATTACATCATATTTTAATAAAGATACAAATGGTGATAAAATTGCGGATTCTAATTTAATGAATAGAGACATCAATGCTGATGGAATTTGTGATATGAACTGTGATACAAATAATGATGGATGGCCAGAGACAAATATTGATTTTGATGATGATAATGTTGTTGATTTAAACTTTGACTTTAATAATGATGGAGTATGCGATTTGAATTGTGATCCAAAGGGAGAGAAAATTGCAACGCTAAATGTAGATACAAACGGTGATAAAGTTGCTGACACAAATATAGATGTTGATGGAGATGGCATAGCTGACATAAATATATCTTATAAAAATGATTACACTAAATCACTATTCAATATTGATACTAATAGAGATAATAAACCTGACAAAAATCTTATAAATGTAGATTATGATAATGATGGAATATGTGATTTAAATTGTGACCTAGATAAAGATAACATTCCAGATGTTAATGTTGATTTAGATGGAGATGGAATAGCAGATATTAACCTAGATACTAATAAAGATGGATATGCTGATACAAACTTTGATACAAACAACGATGCAGTCGCTGATATAAATATTGATGTAGACAGAGATGGACATGCCGACATAGAAATAGATACAAACAATGATGCAATTGCTGATATTAATTTTGATTTTAATGGAGACAAAGTCGCTGATGTTAATATAGATACAAATGGAGATGCAGTTGCTGACTATAATGTTGTAGATATTGATACTAACAAAGATGGAGAATGTGATTTGAACTGTACATCTGGCGGAACAAGGCCTGTAAAAAATATAGACATAAACGCAGATGGAAAACCAGATATGGCAGTTGATATAAATAAAGATGGAACTCCAGATGCAAACTTGGATTCTAATAGAGATGGAATGGCAAACGAAAATATAGTGAATCTTGACTTATTCTATGGTGACAAAAATGATGTTTTAATTAATAATGATGCAAAATCATACTTAGTAAAAGTATTTGACTCGAATGATATTGAAGCAAGTAAAATGATTCCAGGATGGACAGTAACTAGAACATTTAAAATAACAAACACAACTAATAAAAAAGTATCATATGACATAGCTTGGGCAGATATAATAAACGAATTCACTTATGATGGTAGACCATACTTTGGATCTAAAGTTAATGGTAATGTAATAGCCCCTATATCTGATGCTAGAGTTTCTTATCCATTATTTAATGGTACAGTAATAATGAAAGGCTTTACATTAGATGCAGGAAAAACAGATGAAGTTGAATTTACATTTAAAATAAATGAAACAATTACAAGCAGCTATGATAAAAACAAATTGTTCTATACTGCCTTAGAAGTTCAGATAGTAGACTAGACTTTCTAGTCTTTTTCTATTGCAAATCACATGTAAACTAGCATTATAGAATAAAATATAGTATAATTAAGTAACAAAGAGGTGGAAAATGAAAAGAAAATTAAAACAAAATAGAGTTTTACTTGCATTAGCAGTAATAATTATAATATCTTTAATATTAATGGCTATAGGATTAGTATCATATTTTTATGGAAATAATGATGACAAATATGGGGATAGATTAAAAGATAAAGATAAATATCCCATTAGTGAAAACATATCAGAAGAAATAAAAAGCTTATATGAAAAGAATGTAAATGATGTAAAAGTGGATGTAAGAGGCAAAATAATCTATATAATTCTTAATGTCGATAAAGATACATCATCTATCGATGCACAAAGCTATGCAGAAAGCGCATTGGAAAAGTTCACTGAAGAAGAATTAAAATACTATGATATACAGTTTATGATTACATGTAAAGATGAAGAAAAAGAAGAAGATATGGAGTTAGTTTATCCGTTAGAAGGATATAAAAATTCAAATAGTATGGTCATAGTTTGGACAAATTAAAGGAGCAATAAATGAAAAAAAACAAAAGATTTTATGTGGCATCCGCTGCATTAGTACTACTAATTATAGGGTTAGTACTTATACTATTATATTTTTTAAATAATCGTAACAACTCATTTACATTTAGTGAAAGAAACTATATTAATGCAAATCAAAACAATATGATAGATTTAAGTGTTGAAGGGTCTCTACCATTATATTCTGTTAATGGTAGTGGAGTGTTTTATGATTTTATACACGATCTTGAAAAGGGAACAAAACTAACATTTAACATAGCTTTAAACGGAAAAAGTAATTACCACTTTTCAAACAAAAATACAATAAGTGAGAATGATTTAGTTTTCTATACTGACCATTATGTAATAGTTAGTCCTATAAACAAAAAGATATCAAGCATTAATGATTTATCAGGTCAACCTTTAGGTGTAATAAATGGCGATAAAGATTATGTAGCCAAATATTTACCTGGTGTAGCTGGTCAATTAAAAGGTTATTCAAATATTTATGAATTATCAGAAGATATGAATAAAACTATAATATATGCAATACTTCCAATGCAAAAATATATGAATATAATCATTAACAATAAATATAGCATTGCTTATCATATTGAAGGATTACACTCAAATTATGTTTTATCACTTATAGATAAAAATACAGCATTAAGTAGTATTTTAACAAAGTACTATAATAGATGGAAAGATAACACTCGCTCATCTTTCAATGAATCTCTTTTAAACTTATACTACACTTCAAACAACGTAAGTGAGCTGGAAAAAGAAACAATAACTAGTGATGATTTAATAGTAGGTTATATAGACAATATGCCATTAGAAGGAAAAGTATATGGGTCATTCAGTGGCTTAACAAACGAATACTTGGATTTATTTAGTGAAATGACGGGTGCGACATACAAATATATAAAATATGCTAATATTGACAAATCAACAGATGCGTTAAACAATAAAAAAGTTGACATGATGATGAATTATTATAATTTATCAAATGGAAATTACTCTGCAACAAACAGCTTAGGAAATTTGGAATTTGCTGTTATAACAAATATTAACAATCCAATACAAATAAGCACTATAAAATCAATAGACACTATAGTAAAAACGCTTGGAAACACTCAATTAAATAATTATTTAAGAGACTTAGGAATAAATACAAATACATATGACTCTTATTCAGCATTATTTAAATCATTAAAGAACGATGACATTATTATAATGGAAAAATATGTATATGATTTTTATAAGAATAGAGACCTAAAGAATTATGTAATAAAATATGTAGGAGAAAGTAGTTTAAACAATAATTTCTTACTTTTAAAAGACAATGTTGTATTAAATAATTTATTTAGTTTTTATATAAGTACATTGGGTGCAAATGAAACAGCTTCATTAGCAACATATAATTCTGTACAAAATGTTAATAGAAATGTAATAATAGAATTCATAGTTAATAATATCATTTATATAATAATACTAGCAGTAGCAATTACATTCTTTATGGTCAAGTTTAAAAAGAAAATAAAAGTAACTAAAAAGATAAGAAAAGAAGACAAAATGCTATATTTAGATGTTATGACTAATCTTAAAAATAGAAATTATTTAAATGACAACCTTGTTTATTGGGAAGCAAATAAAGTTTATCCTCAAACTATAGTAGTGGTTGACTTAAATAGTATTGCTGAAATAAATGATACTAAAGGTCATGAAGAAGGAGATAAACAAATACAAGCAGCCGCAAGAATATTAATTAATACTCAAAGAGAAAATAGCGAAATTGTCAGAACAAACGGTAATGAATTCTTGATTTATTTGGTTGGATATGAAGAAAAACAAATTGTAACATATGTAAATAAACTAGTAAAAGAATTCAAGAATTTACCATATAATTATGGGGCAAGTGTTGGATACCATATGATTGTAAGTGAATCAACAACAATTGATGATGCAATAAATGAAGCTTTAATAATGATGAGAAAAAACAAAGAGGATAGACATGCTTAATAGACTAAAAACATTTACTAATAAGGTAATAGAATATATGAATAAGCCAGAGATGTTGACATTACCTTCATCTCTTGCTTATTACTTTATAATTGCAATCGTACCAATAATATCTATATTACTAATAATAGCTTCTAATTTAAGCTTATCAACAAACTATATAACAACATTCTTTGAACAAAATTTCTCATCAGAAGTAGCTGGTTATTTAACACCAATGGTAACTAATCAAGGATTAAACTTGGGATTCATAATATATGTTGTAGTAGCGTTTTTTATAGTAAGTAATGGTGCAGATGCAATTATAATTGCTTCAAACATGATATTTAACATTAAAAATCAATCATACATTAAAAGAAGAATGAAAGCTTTTCTATTAACATTTGTATTATTCTTAATACTAACATTTATGTTAATCGTACCAGTTTTTGGTAGTCAAATAATAGATATAATAAAAGGAATAGGATTTAACAATACATTACTTAAAACAATAGAATTATTATATAAAGTACTTAACTTACCATTAACTTTATTCTTAATTTATATATCAATAAAATGGATCTATGTAATTGCGCCAGATGAACACATAAAAGCTAGTTATGTAACCAAAGGCGCTATCTTTACCACATTAGGATGGTTTCTTACTACAATAATCTATTCTTATTACGTAAAGAATATTGCAACCTATAATATTTATTATGCGGGATTTAGCTCAATAATAATGCTAATGGTATGGTTCTATTTCTTAGCATTTATATTTGTAATTGGCCTTTCAATGAATTATCAAATTGCAGAAGAACAAATAGAAAAAACAAATGCTATAAGATTAAAAGAAATAGAAGAAAAAGTAAAAGCAAGCAAAAGTGGTTTATAGCCACTTTTTTTAAAATTATAAAAAAATAAAAATATGCCAATTTTAAAAATTGAAAGAGAAGATTTTTAAAAAGGGGTGTTCCAATATTTAATATTGAAGCACTTTTGGTATTTTATTTATGTACGGTCTCCAAAATTTTAGGGGATCTTTTTTAATTTTGAAACTCCAATTCCAAAATTTGACGGTTTGCATTAAACACTACTTTTGTGCTAGAGTACTAATACGAAAGAAAGGAAATGTAGAATGAATTATTACAATGAAATAAAAACAGAACTAATAAAGAATGA
>CADBRE010000069.1 GCA_902797005.1 uncultured Erysipelotrichaceae bacterium
AGCTAGAAAAGAAATTAGTGAAGCAGTAGATGAAAATGCTATGAACAACATTAAAAGTAAGTTCATGGGTAAAGATAGTGAATTTACAGGCATTATGAAAAGCTTTAAAGATTTGGCAGATGATGCTAAAAAAGAACTAGGAGCTTTAACTAATGAGTTTAGAACATCATTTATAAATAGTTATGAAGAGAAGTATAACGAGATTAAAACTGCTTTACTTAATAAGAAGTTGGAAACAGAAAGAATTGATGTTACTCTTCCAGGTAAGAGAGTAGGAGTTGGTTCACTTCATCCTTTAACTAAAGTTAGAATGGACCTTGAAGACTTATTTGTATCTATGGGATATGATGTAGTGGAAGGACCACAAATAGAAACTGATGACAACTGTTTTACTAAGCTAAATATTCCTAAAGACCATCCAGCAAGAGATGCTCAAGATTCATTTTATATAACTGATGATATGTTACTTCGTACTCAAACAAGTGCTGTACAAGTTAGAACAATGCTTGCAAATACTGAAAAAACACCAATCAAAATGGTGTGCCCTGGTAAAGTATATAGAAGAGATAATGATGACGCTACTCACTCACATCAATTCATGCAATTTGAAGGTTTAGTGGTAGATAAAAACATATCTTTATCTGATTTAAAAGGAACGCTACTAGAAATGGCTAAAAGTTTGCTAGGAAGTACTGATGTAAGATTTAGACCTAGCTTCTTTGGATTTACTGAACCAAGTTATGAAGTTGATGTTAAATGCTTTAAATGTGGTGGTAAAGGATGTGCTCTTTGTAAGAATATAGGATGGATTGAAGTATTGGGTTCTGGTATGGTTCATCCAAATGTACTAAAAGCTTGTGGTTATGACCCAGAAGTTTACACTGGATTTGCTTTCGGTGTTGGAATAGAAAGAATAGCAATGTTTAAATATGGTATTACTGATTTAAGAAATGTATATACAAATGATATAAGATATTTAAATAACTTTGCTAGAAAGGAGGACTAAAATGATATTATCTAAAAAGTTTGTAAATGATTACATAAAAGTAGATGAAGATATAAAGACTATTGCTGAAGACATGACTAGAGTAGGAAACGAGTATGACACTGCTAAAAAGTTAGTAGAAGCTACTAAATTAGTTGTTGGTGAGGTAGTAGAATGCGAAAACATGGAAGGATCAGATCATTTACACGTTTGTAAAATAAATGTTGGAAGTGAAGTGTTAGATATCGTTTGTGGTGCTCCTAACATGAGAAAAGGTATTAAAGTAATTGTTGCATTAGATGGTGCAGTTTTACCCGGTGGCACTATTAAAAAGGGTGAAATAAGAGGCCATATATCTAACGGAATGTGCTGCTCACTAGAAGAGCTAGGAATAGATAAAAAGTTCTTAAAAGAAGAAGATATTAAAGGAATACATGAACTTCCAGTGGATGCACCTATTGGAGAAGATGCTTTAAAATACATGGAACTAGATGACGAAATAGTGGATTTTGAGCTAACTTCTAACAGGGGAGACTTACAAAGCATGATAGGTATGGCATATGAACTAGGTGCTGTATATAATAGAGAAGTTATAGAACCAAAACCAGAATATAATGCTAAAGCAAGTAACTTTGAAAAAGAAATGACACTTAAAGTAGACACAGATAATGTAAGTTTATTCCTTTTAGGAAGAGTAAACAATATTGAAATAAAAGAAAGCCCAGCATTCATCAAAAACAGATTAATGGCATGCGGTATTAGACCAATAAACAATGTAGTTGATATATCTAACTATGTAATGCTAGAAACTGGGCAACCTCTTCACTTTTATGATGCTGATTTAGTAGGAAATATGCTTGGTGCTAGAATGGCAAAAGAAGGAGAAACACTAACTACACTTGATAATCAGGAAAGAACTCTTACTGATAAAGACTTAGTTATCTATAACGAAAACGGGCCAATTGGACTTGCTGGTGTAATGGGTGGACTAACAACTGAAATAAATGAAAGCACTAAAAATGTTCTTATTGAAAGTGCTATATTTGATGCTGGAACTATTAGAAAAACAGCTAAAAGAATACTAAGAAGTGAAGCTTCTAGTAGATTTGAAAAAGGACTTGACTATAAAAGAACATATTTAGCTATGGAAAGAAGTAAAGAACTTCTAGAAAAATATGCTTCAGGTGAAGTACTTGAGGGATTAATAAAGTACGATAAAGTAAACAAAGAAGATAAAGTAATAGAAATATCTTTAGATAAAATCAATAGTGTACTAGGAATGAATCTTAAAGAGGAAGATGTACTTGATGTACTATCTAGACTAAAGTTCGAAACTGAAGTAAAAGATAATGTATTTTATGTTACAGCCCCTTCTAGACGCCTAGACATATCAATTAAAGAAGATATAATTGAAGAAGTAGGAAGAATATATGGAGTAGATAATATCACTCCTACACTTCCAAAAACAACTAAAACTAAAGGATTCGTTGATACTTACTATAGAGATATTAAACTAAGACTAGCTGCTAGTGGACTTAATGAAGTAATAAGCTACTCATTAGTAAATGAAAAAAACATTAATACATTCAGTGAAAACACTTATGAAACAGTAAAAGTACTAGAACCTATGACAAGTGATAGAACACACTTAAGAACAAGCTTAATTCCATCACTACTTGATGTATATACTTATAACAAATCAAGAGGAAATAAAAACGTAAATATCTTTGAAATAAGTGAAGTATTTAGAAAAGAAGAAGATTATACTGAAGAAAAGCATTTAAGTATACTAATGGCTGGTGAATACATTTCAGGAATTAACACTAAAGTAAATGCAGACTTTTATTACTTAAAAGGTATAGTAGAAAACTTACTTGACTATTTGGGCTACAAGAGAAGATATGACTTTGAAGTAGAATCAAGTATTAAAGAACTTCATCCATATAAAGCTGCAAGTATAATAATTAATGGAGTTAAAGTTGGTTTCTTAGGAGAAGTTAATCCTAGTATAATTAGTGATGCTGTATATGTATGTGATATAAACTTAGACAAATTAAGAAGCATCAATTCTGGAAAAATAAAAGCTAAAGATGTTCCTAAATATCCAAGTATAAAGAAAGATGTATCATTTATAGTAACTAATGAAACATCTGCTAAAGAAATCATAAAAGAAATTAAAAAAGGCAATAGAAACTTAGTGGATGTACAAGCATATGACGAGTTTAAAATGCCTATAGATAAGAGCATAACATTCACTTTAACTTATTTAGATGAAAATAAGACTTTAACTGATGAAGAAGTTATGATAGAATTTAATAAGGCAATAGATAATGTCATGAAAAAGTTTAATGCTAGAGTTAAAAATATGTAGGGAGGTTAAAACAATGGCAAAAAAAGTAAATGAAGAAGAAGTAAAAACTTCAAATCAAATAAAGGAGCTTGTAATAATAGCGCTAGTAGTAGCAGGTATATTCCTTCTAATCTGGCTTATGACAGTAGGCGCAAATAAAATGGGATGGTTTGATGAGCGTTACACTAAGCCAGCAGTACCGGAAGCAGTAATAAGTTACGAAAACATAGAAGTTGGAACAATACTTGATAGAAGCGAAGACGAGTACTATGTAGTACTAGCAGATCTATCAAAAAATGCTATGAACATAGAAACGCTTATAAGTGCATATAAATCCAAAGAAAATGCAATTAAATTATATACTGTAGACTTATCTGAAGGGCTAAATAGAAGTGTGGTAGGCGAAGAAGCAAACACTATTGTTACTAAAGTAAGTGACTTAAAGGTTAATGATACTACATTACTTCATATAAAGAATGGTAAGATAGAAGCTTCATACATTGGTGAAGAAAATATTGAAACTATTTTAAAATAAATATCTAGAAATAATATAATTAGTGTGTTATAATGCTTATAGTTAATCGTTATTACAAAGATTTACAACCTTTGGAGATTAATACGGTTAAGCCCGTTAAAGCTATTAAAGTATAAAATTAAGGTGGTACCGCTTCCTAAAGAAGCCCTTGTGAGTATCATCTTTTTATTTTTAAGGAGGTTAAATGGATGTAGATGTATATTGCGATGAATGTAGACAAGATCTATTAGTTAATAAAAATGTAATAAACGAAAATAACAAATATACCGTTTTAGGCGGAATATGGATTCCTAAAAAGTATAGAAATGAGTTTAAGAATAAAGTTAAAAAATTATGCAGTAAGCATTTGGTATTCGGAGAAATAAAATGGAAGCGAGTATCAAACTCAAAGTTAGCTTTTTATAAGGAATTAATTGATTTATTCTTTAATTATAAGAATATTAATTTTAGGGCTATTGTTATAGATGCATCTGTATTTAATATCGGCGAATACCATAATGGTTCTTCAGAATTAGGATTTTATAAGTGTTATTATCAATTATTAAGAAACTGGATTAATAAGAATAATAAATACAATATATTTTTGGATTATCGCAAAGATAAATCAAAAACTAGAGCATATGATTTAAAAAAATGTATTAATTCTTCTTTAAAAAATAGCTCAGTTGAAAATATACAGTTTATTAATTCTAAAGAGTCATTATTGCTTCAATTAGAAGATGTAATTATGGGATGTATATCATATAAATACAATTTTGGTTATACTGGATTATCTATAGCTAAAAAGGAACTTTTAAATACTTTTGAAAAGCATTGTATTATAAATGAAACATCTAGTATTAATAAAAAAGTTAATATATTTAAAATACGATTAAGAGGTGGGAATGATGAGTAGAGTACCACCGTTAAAGCATTTTAAAAGTGAAAGTGAATGTAGAAAATATTATGATGATGTTTACTGTAGTAAGCCAATTATGACCTTTGACAATATATATGTTTACTTTTATAAAGATAAGTTTGATGATGCTTTCTTTGAAAGCAATAATCATAAAGCTAGAGATAAGTCTGTCTTTTCTATAAAGCGAGCTGAAAGAATAGATTGGATTAAGTATGTGTTAGAAAGCCCTAATGTAAAAATATATAAGGGATGGGATAGAAATAAAAAAAGACCTAGAAAGGATAGAAGAGTTGCTTTATTAACACCACAAAACTATGTGGTAATAATTACTATACTATCAAAATCTAAGGCAAAGTTTATTACTGCATATCCTTTAGAAGGTACAAGAAGTTTATTAAAAATAATTACTTCTGAAAAATGGTAAAAAAAAGACCACTGATTTAACTGGTTCAGTGGACGAAACCTTTACAGATCCCTTACATATAAGTAAAGGATTACATATAAATGATAACATTTTTGATAATAAATGTCAATCATTTATATAATTATTATATTCAATTAATAAGAAAATATTTAAGGAGGAAAAGAAAATGGAAAAATTAAATTGTTATGATGATTTAGTTTACAGAGGTCTTATTAAAGACATGACTAACAATGAAGACTTCAAAGAAAAATTAAATGAAGGAGGTATGACTTTTTACTGGGGAACTGATCCGACTGCTGATTCACTACATATCGGACATTACTCATCTTTATTAACTGCTAAAAGATTAATGAAATATGGACATAAACCTATTCTTTTAGTAGGCGGAGCTACTGGATTAATTGGAGATCCTAGACCAACAAGTGAAAGAGAGATTATTTCTAAAGAAACAGTAATGCACAATCTAGAAGGAATAAAGAAACAAGTGTTAGATATATTTGATGGACAAGTAGAAGTAGTAAATAACTATGATTGGACTAAAGATGTAACTATACTAGATTTCTTAAGAGATATAGGTAAATATATAAATGTTAACTATATGTTAGGTAAAGATATTATTAGAAGAAGATTGGACACTGGAATTACATTTGCAGAGTTTACTTATACTCTTTTACAAGGTTATGACTTCTTACATTTATATGAAACTAAAGGGTGCACTATGCAAGTTGAAGGATCAGACCAGTGGGGAAATATTACTACAGGTATTGAACTAATAAATAAAAAGCTAGGTAAGAATGCTTATGGATTTACAATGCCTTTAATATTAGACGCTAATGGAAATAAGTTTGGTAAAAGTGAAGGTAACGCTTTATGGCTTAATAAAGAATATACTTCTCCATACAAACTATATCAATATCTAATTAACTCAGCTGATTCTAAAGTAGAAGAATACTTAAAAGTATTTACATTCTTATCTAAAGAAGAAATTGAAGATATAATGAGAAGACATAATGAAAAACCAGAAGAGAGACTTGCACAAAAGACTTTAGCATTTGAATTTATTAAAGAATTACATGGCGAAGAAGAAGCTGTTAAAGCAAGACAAACATCAATAGATGTATTTAGTGGTAAAGCTTCTGATGACATGCCAACTGTAGAAGTAGAAAGCAAAGAATACAACATTCTAGATTTATTAGTGGCAACAGGACTTGCACCTTCAAAAAGTGAAGCAAGAAGAAATGTAGAGCAAGGTGGAGTAAAAGTTAACAACGAACAAGTGCTAGATACTACTAAAGTTATAACAATTGATAATACTATTTTACAAAGAGGTAAGAAAAATATCATAAAAGTTATTGCAAAATAAATGATATTTTGATAAGATAATATTGTCATAATAAAGATAGGCAAGAAAGGAGATGTTATTTATGACGAACAGTATTTATTTTAAGTTAGAAAATAATATCTCTTTTAATATGCATTCCAAAGTACTAGGGGGCAAAATAAATTAAGAAAAACCCTTAGTGCTTTAACATGCTTTAATATAATCACATTTTAAAAGATGACAAATTATTATTTCAAAAGAAAAAATGGAGGATAGATATGAGAAATGAAATAATAAAAAAATATGGAATAGCTATTTTAATAACTATTGGAATAGCAATAATAGGAATATCAAGCACATATGCATATTTCGCAACATCAATGACAAGTGAGACAGATGGAGGGCCAGATTTTGTCGCTAGTGCTACTACTAGTTCTAGTAATATAACACTAAATACTATTAGAAGTATAAATGCTACTGATAGAAAGCCAGGATATAATGATGTAATGGCATTTAGTGTTATATCAGCATCAAATACAACATTTGATGTTAATATGGTTGCTAACTCCACAATTGAAACACCTATATCTTATACAGTTTATAAAACAACTTCACAAGTAAATGTAAGTAATAGCTGTGAAAATGTTAGTGATACTATAAACTCTCAATATTCAGAAAATTGCTCAATAACAAATATTGGAAGTTTAGGTGATTCAATAGCTAGTGGAACAATAACAAATAATACATTAAACTATGTATTGTTATCTAACCAAGAAGCAAGCTCAACAATAGTATATTATTATGTAGTATTTACTTATCCAAATGCTAATGCATCACAAGATAGTGATTTCTTTAAATCATTAAATGTATCTATAGAAATAGAAGAGAAAGACACAAGTTTAGAAAATAGTTATGTTAATTATTCTCTAACATATACTGGATTACCAGCATCTTATTCATCAGCACATAATATAGTAAACCAGAGTGTCAAAAAAGGAACATCGGTAACAGTAACAGACGCTGATGTAGAAGGATACAGATTAAATGAAATAATTATAACAGGAAATGACACAACAACAATACCGGTTGAAGAAGGTTATAATCTATCTAATATTGATATAGTACTTGATGTGAATACTGAAATAGAAATGAGATATGTAACTGGAAATAGTACAGCATCAACAAATACAAGTGTAACACCTAAAGTATCATCAAAAGGAACAAGTGGAGGAACGACAATTGTTACACCAGTTAGTACATCTAGCACAACTGTATATAATACACTTCCACAGACATTAAATACTAATAATGTTACATTAGATGACAGATATGATTTTGAAATGAATACAACTTCTGATGGGCCAGTAACACTAACATTTGATGTATCATCAAAAGCGAGTGAAGGAGATACTGTAACATTAATGCATTACAAAGAAAGTACACACAAATGGGAGAACTTAGGATCACAAACAGTAGATGATGCATTAACAGCTACATGGGTATTAACATCATTTTCACCGTTTTCAATAGTAGTAACACATAAGACAAATAATATACCAACTAGTGGAGGAAAAACTTTGGTTCAAAAGATATTAGAAGATAATAATGCAACAGTAGAAGCTAATGTTCCTGAAAGAACAGCAGCGTCATTTGATGCCGTATACACTGATAGCAATACAACATTCTTTAAAACAAACAATGCAGAACATGGAGATACAGTATATTATTATGCAGGAAATGCTACAAACAACTGGGTAATCTTTGGAACATGTAAAGATAGTACTTATAACTGCACTGTAGGAGATGATTTATACTGGAGAATAATAAGAACAAATGAAGCAGCAACAGGTGGAGGAGTAAGGCTACTATACTCAGGAAGCGGCTCAGCCACAACAAATGGGCATAAATCTATAGCAAAAAAAAGTAATGGATATATAAAAGCAACTGCATTCAATGCAACTACAAGTAGTTCAAAAGGATATAAAACACATATGGATAGATATGTAGGATACATGTATGGAACTAGCGGATATACACTTGCAAATATAAGAGAGAATACTGAATCTAGTACAATAAAAGGAGTAATAGATAGTTGGTATACTACTACATTTACAGAAGATAAATTAAAAGAAAGAATAAGCACTACAGCAGTATACTGTAATGATAGAAGTTACACTAGTGCAACTTGGTACTCATCAGTAAGTAGTTACAATTACTTTGGAGCAAACGGAAGATTAAATGATGCTAAAGCTCCATCTTATGCATGCGGAGCAAATAGTTCTGGATATGGAAATTACTTCACAGGAGGAAACGATAAAGCAGACAAATTTTCATCAGAAGAAACAGCATATGGAAATGGCTTGCTATCAAATCCAGTAGCCTTAATGACAGCAGATGAAGTAGCATTTGCTGGAGGTAGAGTATCTACAGTACTAACAAGTCCATATGCATGGTATTATTTAAATGCAGGTACTGGTTCAGCAACTGGAAGAAGCTGTTGGTGGGCATTGTCTCCTCGCTATGCGGACCCCGTTTATGCGAGGCTGTTCTATCTTAATGGTTCCGATAATCCCAGCTACTTGAGCAATCTCAGTGCGGCTAATGCTAGCCATGTTGCCCGTCCCGTCCTTTCCCTGGACTCTGAAACCCTTTGGCTACAGGGAGATGGTTCAGTAAATGACCCATATAGAATAATAGAAAACTAAAAGTAAGATTCAGCCGAGGAAAACCTTTTTCGTGGCCTGGCAAATAAAGTAATTAAGAGTAATGAGAATAGAAAATTGATATTGGGGTTTGGTGTTAAAAGTAAAATAAAAGTAAAACTTGGGTAATTAGGTTTTACTTTTTATTAATTTAGTTTATAATAAAGATGTGATGTTTATGAAAATGTTATATGAAATTGAAGATAAAAAATGGTTTAGTTTTAAAGGAATTGGTATTGCTGTTTTAATGCTAGCAATTTATTTTGGTGTACCTCAGTTGGTTGGTGGTTTATTTTATTATAAATTGGGGCTTCCTGAGATGCTTTCTGTATTTATAGGCAATATTGTTGTTGCATTAATTTTCTTTTTGATGTTTATGCCACTACTTATTAAACATTTTAAAGAATACGCTAGTAATTTTAGTGATAGCTTTCATGATAGTTTAAAGTACTGGGGTATTGGACTAGGTATTATGGTAGTTACTAATTTAATTCTTAATGTATTTGTTTTTCCTGGTGAAATTGCTGAGAATGAAGAGTTAAATAGATCTTTTCTTGGATTATATCCTTTGATTGGCTTTTTTGAAGTTTCACTTTTAGCGCCATTTATTGAAGAAATGATATTTAGATTTGCTCTTAGAAAAGCGTGGGGTTACAATAAGTACTATCCTCTTATAAGTGGTCTTGTATTTGGGCTATTACATGCCTTGACAGGTATTAATTCAATTAGTGATTTGCCTTATTTATTATATACTATACCTTATGGAGCTTTAGGTTATGCTTTTGGATATGCTTATAATAAGAGTAACAATATATTTTCTTCTATGGTATGTCATTTTCTTCATAATACTATGTGTTTTGTATTTATAGTACTTGCAGTATAGGTGGCCTATGGAAAAAGAAGAAAATAAGATTTTGGTTAAGAATGATGGAAAGTTTAAAACAATAATTATTAACTTGTTATTGATAATAACGGTTATTGTGGCTGGTATGTTTTTGTATTCTAAGTATATTGGTACTAAGAAGATAATTGTTAAAGAGTATAGAATTGCATCTGAGAATATACCTAGTAGTTTTAGTGGTAAAAAGATAGTTTATTTTTCTGATTTACTATATGGCAGCAGTGTTTATAGTGATGATTTGGATTATATAAAGGATAAGATTAATGTTTTAAAGCCAGATATTGTTATATTTGGTGGGGATTTAGTTCATAAAGATTTTAAGCTTAATGAAGAAGATAGAAATAGTTTAATTAAGTTTTTAAAGGATATTGATTCTAAACTAGGCAAGTATAGTTCTTTGGGATCATTAGATAATGATGATGTTAAAAATATGCTAGAGGAAGCTAATTTTAAGGTGTTAATTAATAAAGATGAGCTTGTATATAGTGATAGTGATTATATTGTTTTAAGCTTTATTGGTTCTTATAATAAGAGTGAATATAAAATTAATGAAGTAATGAATATAAACGGCTTTAATATAGTTATTACTCATGAAGGAGATTTAATTGATAGTGTATTAGAGAAGAAATATCCTGATATGATTCTTTCTGGTAATTCTGTTGGAGGAGAGATAAGACTTCCATACTTTGGTGGGGTATTTAGTTTTGCTGGTAGTAAGAAGTATAAAGAAGAAAAATATAACATAGGGGATAGTAAAGTATTTGTTTCAAGTGGAATAGGAACTAAAAAGATATATAAGAGGTTTAATAATAGACCATCTATAAGTTTATTTAGATTAAAAAGTTTGTAACAAAATATAAAAACACTTCTATAATAAAGTAGAGGTGTTTTATAATGCATAATACTTATATGCCTAGAAGCTTTAG
>CADBRE010000070.1 GCA_902797005.1 uncultured Erysipelotrichaceae bacterium
ATCTTTGCATGTTCCAAATATCACCCAATTGTTTGTAACATTTCCTGAGTAGTAATATACGGTTTGTCCTAGCTCAGCATTATTGGTCTGATATATAGTATTTGTATATGTTTGATTATCTATTACATCAAAACCTGTTCTTGGTGTTACGCCATTAATAGCACTTCCACCTAGAGTTAAAACAGTTGGATTGTCTACTAAAATACGTTCAGCTAAGGTTGGTGGTCTATTTTCAAAATTAACATTACAAAGTACTGGCATTGCCATTGAAGTAAATCTAACTACACCTTTTTTAGTTATTGAAGCAACGGTCCCTTCATTGCATTCAATGCTTGAAGTAATATAAGAAGTACCTAATCCATTCATAAATGTTTCTATTGGTGTACTTGTTCGAGAACCTTCGAAAGTATAAGATAATGTGTAGTTATTTTTTACTTCATTAATCTCTATAACAATTCCTTTGCTGTCAGTGTTAATAATCCCAATTATACTTATTGGAATTATTAATAACATGCCTATTATTAAATACTTTTTCATTAAATCCTCCTTAAAAGTTTATCTTAAACTGCAAGCTATCATTACCACTAGAATCCGAAGAATCTTTTCTGTATTTTACATAAATATAATGCGTGCCTTTTGGTATTTGATAAGTGATAGTTTTAGTACTCGATGATGAGTTGTTTTTAAAATTCTGATAAATTAAACTTTCAGAATCAACAGTATAGCTGGTACTAAGCTGTGTATCTAAATTTGAAAATATTCCATAATCACAGCATGCCTCACCATAATTTATAAGCGTTATTGTTGCAGTTATATCAGTACTTTTATAATTTGTTATTGTTACTTTGGCAAGTGCAGCAGAGTTAGAAACAGATTTATTATTGCTTTCAAAGTATCCACTTGAGTTAAGAGCAAACTTATAAGATGATTCGTCCACAGGTGATTCGACACTATATGTTGGTGTGCTTTCCATGAAATCAACCGTGCATGTCATAGGCAAAGACACAGCAGCAAATGTTACATTTCCATTGTTCGTAATTGATGCAGATGTACCAGAAGAACAGCTTATAGTATTAGCCCTGTAGTTAGAAATATAATCATCAAGACTTGTATTTGTTGCATTACCTTCATAAGTGTGGTTTAAAGTTACTTTATCAGCATTTCTCAAATTGGATAGGCTTATTTCTTTATTTAAAGCTATACTATAGTCTATTGTGCATACTTCAGGTATTTGTGTCACAGTAAACTCGGCTATACCAGAAGAGTCTATTGTTGCGCTTGCGCCTTCACAAGATATTGAGTTTTCGTATATTGTTCCTACACCTTGTAAATATGTGTTATAAGAAAGCAGATTTGTACTGCTACCGCCATAAGTGTATACTATATTAATATCTGCACTTACACCTAAAATGTATTTTGAAGAACTTGTTCCATTTCCTGTTACTGCCACATCACTATTTAAGTAATACACGCTTAGTGATGCATAGTTGCTTCCTAAATATGAAGAAGATCCACCTATCTTTTGATAGTCAGCACTTGAAAGCGTTGTTGTACTGTTTATGTTATCATCTGTTGACGCTGGCCCAATTATCTTAGTTAATACTTCACCATTTACCAAATAGTTACCTACTACTCTATATACATCATTACTATCTTCATCAAATTTGAAGTAGTTTACTGTTGTGTCTCCCCCGTATAGGCATGGCTCAGATGCTGTTGGTATGCAGTTTGTATCATCTTTTACTATGTCTGTTAGTAGTTCTCCTTCTAATGCGAATGCTTCATTATAAGTGTTTATTACTGAATAGTATCCGTTACCTAAATTGATTGATGCTACCGAATTAAATGAATAGCCACCATATGCTTTAAAGTCTACTGTTTGTGAAGAACTTGTGTTATTTGTTACTTTTATTTTTATTGTTTTAGAAAAAGCATTTGATGAGTATTCATTTATTAAACCACTAGGATTCCATCCACTTCTACTTGATACTTCTACTGTTACATTACTGTTGTTATAAGCTAGTGTAAACTTAGAAGATACTGGGTTGGTACTAAATATTGTTATATAATATTCTTTAGAAGTATTAGCTGGAATAGTTACTGCTGTTCCAGACAAAGGAGTATATGAATTATCTTCATATATGTTTAATCCATATGTTAGATTACCTACCAATAACTCTGATGTGGTTACTTTTTTTGAATCAATTATAAATATACTATAGGATAATCCTAATATGCTTATTAAACCTACCAGTATTATATAAAACATATTCTTTTTCATTCTATAACCTCTTTCTTATTAAATGTAGGAAAGATATTGTTTTACTTTACAATTCTTTTATATTATTGCAATATCTTTATTACTACTATTAATATGATACAAAAAAAGATTGAAAAAATCAATCATTTCTTAATCATTTTACAGATAATTTTATTAGAGTTAGTAATTTTATTTTAGTGATACTTTGCTTATTTCTTTTTTTACATTAGTTTCTTTTGTGTATCCAAAAAAGTCAAACTTATCATCTAAGAATAAATATATTACTTTTAAAACAGCCATTACTGGAGTTGCTATTACCATTCCAAATATTCCAAAGAAGTATTCAAATATTAATAATGATATTATTATTGTTATTGGATGTAAATCTGTTTGTTTTCCTATTACAATTGGGTGTATTACATTTCCTTCAATTGTTTGGAATACCATTATGAATACTAGCACCAATATACCTATAAGGGAGCTTTGTGAGAATCCTACTAGAACCGCAGGTATTGCGCCGATGTAAGGCCCTACATAAGGTATTAGATTTGTTACTGCACAGAATAAGGCAAATAGTATTGGTGAGTTTAATCCAATTAGTGAGAACGCTATTACATGTATTATGAATAGTAGTACACTCATCCATAATGTTCCATTTACAAACTTATAAAGTACTTCACTTATATTGCTAAATAAATATGATGTTTCTAATCTGAATCTTTTAGGTACAATATTGATTATAAACTTGTTTACATTGTTAAAGTTAAGTGATAGATAGAAAGCTATCATAATTGCTATTAGGAATGATCCTATTCCACTTATAACATTTTGTAATATTGTAATTAGTGTTGTAGGTAAATCATTTGCTATATTTTTGCCAAAGTTTTCTATGTAATTTAAGAAATTAACTTTAGCATCTGTCATATCTATTTTAGTAGAATCTCCTAGTTTGTTAAATATGTTATTTATAAACTCCCCTGCTTGATTTATATATGTTGGTATTGTTTTTGCAAAATCATTAAGTTGATTTATTAAAGAAGGTATAACTGCTAAACAGAATAAGTATAATACTATTGCAACTAATAAATAAACTAATGCAACTGAAAGAGGCCTTTTCATTCCTTTATCAGTGAACTTATTTATAAGTGGATTAACAAGCCACGCTAATACGAAACCTATAAAGAATGGGCTTATTACTCTAAGTATAGTAAATATTATTGGAAATACATTTAGTTCTCTTAATATAAATACTATAACTCCAGCTAATGCCATTATCATAAAGATATAAGCTATTTTTAGTATTTTACTTCCTGTAGTAATTACATTATTTAATTCTTCAACATTTACTTTATCCTTCTTCATAAAGAATCATCTCCTAAGAATATTCTATCAAATTATATTTAGAAAAGAAAGAAACATGTAAAGTTTTTACATGTTTTTAACACTTTAGTTTTCGTTCATGGTGTTTTTAACAGCTTTAGTCATTTCTCTTTTACCTTTTTTCATAAATCTTTTAATGTCTTTAGAGTAATAACTAGCTGCATATCCAGCACCCATGCCTGCTGCCATCCACATCATATTTTTAAACATTTTCATAAGTTTCCTCCCTATGCTTATTATTAACTATATGATGATATTTTATACTCTATCTTTGATTAAATCTTTTCTTTAGTAGTTTTTGTGGGTAAGATTTATCTGTCATTATCTCTGATATTGATTTATCATAGTGGACATTATGTATTACATCTGCGACTAGCTCTGAACAATCACACACATGAAGCCATGGTAAGTTTAAGTATTCTTTAGGAATGTATGAAAGATTTGTTGTATATACTCCTTTTAGTTTACCTTCTTCATAGTATTTATTAAACTTTTCTACTCCTTTAGTAAACAATGCATATGTTACTATTATATAAATGCTATGTACATTAAGATTATTTAGTTCATCTATGCAGTCAAACATAGATCCACCTGAAGATATCATATCATCTGATATTATTGCGGTGTACCCTTTTATATTTGAGTTACCAGAATAGTCATGCGAAATAATTGGGTATTTGCCATCTACTAAGTGATTATAGTCTCTTTGTTTTACAAAGCTTCCTGCTTCTCTATGAATGTTTTCACTATTAAATGAATTAAGATATACATTTCTTCTGCCAGTAGCGCCGTTATCTGGTGCGACAAAAACGATATTATTAAGTTCTTCGATGCTTAAGTCATTTATTAGTTCTTTTAATATATAGTTTGTGGGAAAGAAGTTATCAAATTCCATATGAGGACAGGCATGCTCGACTCCTTGGTCGTGGGCATCAAATGTTAGAAAAGCCTTTATTCTTTGCATTTCATCTAGTTCGTGAAGTACCATTCCACATGTTAAGTTCTCTCTCGTATTTCTTCTGTGCTGCCTTCCTGCATATAAAAGTGGCATTACAATATTTATGTACTGTGCATGATGATTACAGGCCCCTATTCCATCTTTTAGCTGCATTATTAAATCATTCGGACTAGTATGATTTATAAATCCATGCATTTTATATTCTACTGAATAATTACCTATATCAGTTATAAAATACACATCTTTTCCTCTTACTGTTTCATTAATCTCTACTTTTAAATGTCCATCTTCAAAAAAGTTCTGTTTGATGGGCAACATATAAGTAAAGTATTTTGGATCAAATCCATCTTTACTTACTAATAGTTCATCTACCTTTTCTCCAAGTTCTTTCGCACTGTCAAATACTAC
>CADBRE010000071.1 GCA_902797005.1 uncultured Erysipelotrichaceae bacterium
ATAAGAAATAGAATTGATAAACTTTTCTTTGTAAATAGGATAATAGAAGATATCAAAGTATATAGTTATTTCTTTGATGTAATTGTTATTACGGATGCAAGAGTAGAAGAAGAGATAGTCAATTTAAAAAAATGCTTTAATAGTGTCATATCAATTAATGTAGAAAGACCAGGATATATAAATGAGCTTAACGAAAATGAGCAAAAGCACTTAACTGAAGTAGGACTTGATAACTTTGATGGTTATGATTATACATTAGTTAATGATGGAACGCTTGAAGATCTAAAAGATAAAGTAAAAATGATAGGAGACGAGATAAAATGAATTTAAAAGATTTGTATATTGACTTTTTTGTGAGTAAAGGGCATAAGCAAATACCTTCAGCACCAGTAGTGCCTGAAAATGATGGAAGTGTATTATTTAACACAGCAGGAATGCAACCATTAATACCTTATTTAATGGGACAGCCTCATCCATATGGAAAAAGATTATGTGATTACCAAAAATGTATAAGAACTAATGACCTTGAAGCTATTGGAGACACATACCACCATACTTTCTTTGAAATGTTAGGCAACTGGTCATTAGGTGATTACTTTAAAAAAGAAGCAATTGAATACAGCTTTGAATTTATCACTAAAGTTTTAAATATACCACTAGAAAGATTTGCTGTTACAGTTTTTGGAGGAAATGATATTTTACCAAAAGATACTGAAGCTAAAGAAATATGGATGTCTCTAGGGGTAAAAGAAGAAAGAATAGCAGAAACTGTAGAAGACAACTTCTGGATAGCAGGAGAAACTGGGCCTTGTGGACCTGATACTGAAATGTTTTACTGGAGAAGCAAAGATGCTGTTCCTGATAAGTTTGATCCTGAAGACAACAGATGGGTTGAAATATGGAATAATGTATTCATGGGGTACAACAAAGACAAAGATGGAAATATAACTGAACTTCCAAGCAAGAATGTAGATACAGGTATGGGTGTAGAAAGAGTTGTATCAATACTAGAAGGAGTAAACGATAACTATGCTTCAAGTGTATGGAAAGATGTTATAGAACTAATTGAAAGCATGAGTAACTGCACATATGAAGAAAACCCACAAAGCATGAGAATAGTTGCAGACCACATTAGAACTGCTGTGTTTATAAGTGCTGATAAATCAGGAATTAAACCTTCTAATGTAGGAGCTGGATACATTCTAAGAAGATTAATAAGAAGAAGCATAAGACATGCTAAAACTTTAGGAATAGATGTAAACTCTAATTGGGAAGAAGTATTGGCTTTAAAGATAATAGATAAATATGCTAAATATTATAGTGAGCTTACTGAAAACAAAGATGTTGTCCTAGAAGTATTAAGAAATGAAAAGACTAAGTTTAATAGAACACTTGAAAAAGGTCTAAGAGAATTTGAAAAGATAACTAATGGATTAGAAAAGGAAATTGATGCTGCAAGTGCATTTAGATTATATGATACATATGGTTTTCCAATTGAATTAACTGAAGAACTTGCTAAAGAAAAAGGACTTACTGTAGATATAAATGGATTCAAAGAAAAGTTTAAGGCACACCAAGATTTATCCAGAACTGCATCAAGTGGTATGTTCAAAGGTGGTTTAGCTGGAAATGGTGAAATAGAAACTAGATACCATACAGCAACACATTTACTTAATGCCGCACTTAAAGTTGTAGTTGGACCTGGCGTTCACCAAATGGGAAGTAACATAACTGAAGAAAGAATGAGATTTGATTTCTCTTGTGATCATAAACTATCTGATGAAGAGAAATCTAAAGCAGAAGAGTTAGTAAATGCATGGATTAAAGAAGGACTAAATGTCAGATGTGATGAAATGAGAAAAGAAGAAGCAATAGCAACAGGTGCAGAATGCATGTTCATTGAAAAATATCCTGATATAGTTACTGTTTATTCTATTGGTGAAGTATCAAAAGAATTATGTGGTGGACCACATGTTAAAAATACAAGTGAACTAGGGCACTTTAAAATAGTTAAGGAAGAAGCCTCAAGTGCAGGTGTAAGAAGAATAAAGGCGGTTTTAGAGTGAGAAGTATATTTGATGTAACATTAAGTGAACTAGAAGATATACTAACAGAAAATGGTTTTAAAAAGTTTAATGCAACTCAGGTATTTGAAGGAGTGTACAAACAAAAAGTACATTCCTTTGATGATATAACTAACATAAGTAAAGATTTAAAAGCTTATTTAGATAGTAACTTTTCGTTAAAATATTTAAACATATTAACTGCTTTAGAAAGTGAAGACGCTAATAAATACTTACTTGAAGTTGAAGGAAGTACTGTAGAAGTAGTTTTGATGAAACAATCTTACGGAAATAGTCTTTGCATATCAAGCCAAATAGGATGCAATATGTCTTGTGCTTTTTGTGAAAGTGGACGCCTTAAAAGGTTGAGAAACTTAACTGCCAGTGAAATGGTTCTTGAAGTATTAACTATAGAAAGAGCAATTAATGAAAGAATAGGCAATGTAGTTGTAATGGGAATAGGTGAACCTTTTGACAACTATGATAACTTAGTTAAGTTTTTAAATATTCTTACATGCCCAAAAGGTATAGATTTAGGCTCTAGAAAAATAACTGTAAGTACTTGTGGTTTAGTTCCAAAAATTAAAGAATTTGCTTCATTAAATACTCAAGTGAATCTAGCAATAAGTTTACATGCACCAAACGATAAAATAAGAAACGAACTAATGCCAATCAACAAGGCATATAATATAGAAAAACTTATGGAAGCAATAGATTACTATATTAAAAAAACTAATAGGAGAGTAACTATAGAATATATATTACTAAACAATATAAATGATAGCTTAGAAAACGCAAAGGAACTAGCTAATCTATTAAAAGGCAAACTTGTATATGTTAACTTAATACCTTATAACTCTACATCGAGTTCATTTACTAGAAGTTCTAAAAATAGAATAGAGGAGTTCTTTGACTATCTAACTAAAGCTGGAATAAACGTGCAAAAAAGAAGAGAGATGGGTAAAAACATAAAAGGAGCTTGTGGGCAATTAAAAGCAAGTTATGATAATTTAATATAAATAAAAAGGATTTAAGATACTGTCTTAAGTCCTCTTTTTTCAAATTCTTTATGTAATGCTTTTGTTGACCATAGCAATTTATACTTGGTATCGCTTATAACTAAATCAAATTCTCCAATATATTCATAAACTCTAGGGTTGTAACTTAGTTTAAACTCATTTAATCCTCTATAAGGATTCTCTTTAGTGAAATCTCCTGTAATACCATTTAAATCTGCATAAGCAAAACCTTTATCTTTATAGTATTTTAATAAGCAATAATGTAGATAATGATTTGGGAACATTCTATTATATGTTTTGTCAAATCCAGAAGTATAAAGATATGCAATATTATTATATTTAATAACTAATGCACCAGCAACTGTCTCTTTTAAAACACCATTTTGAATTTTTGCATTTGCTTTAACAAGCTCTTCATTAATTTCATTTAGTTTTTGATCACTAACCATTTTTTCATTGTATATACTCTTGTTGCTTGGATCCATTTGAAATATTTTGTTGATTTTCTCATTGATTTCACTTTCAGTATTATAATCTTCTTGTAAACATAATAAGTATTTGTGATAATCAACATCTAATAAGAATAAATCTATCATATCATTTGATGCAAATGATTTATATAAAGTTTTATAATATTCATCACTAACATCATCTTTTCTTTTTACTAATTCATATAAGCTATTAGCGTTATAAATATCTCCTTTTATTAAAACTAAGCCTTTAGAAGAAACTCTATTTATTTTATTTTTTAGTTTGTTGTCAAGTGAGTCTAAATCAAAAGATTTTAAATTAACTATAGGATTGTATTTAGGAAGAACACTTTCAAAATATATATTATCTTTAAGCTTTATATATCCTAAAGTTTCAAGTGTATCCATTAATCTTATAGCTCGTTCGCTATAGTTTTTACTTCCATCTACCGGGTTAACTTCACTTAAAGTTATAATAGGATTAACTTTTATAAAAGCATAACCTTTAGTTTTAAAGTATTTTTTTATAGCAAGTGTTATTTCTTTTAAATTATATTCATTAAAATAATCCATTAAAAATCCACGAGGAGCATATCCATATTTAACATTTAGTGATATAGTTTTGCTTAAAATTAATGATGCTGCAACTAGGTTTTTATCATCATAAACTCCAATATATATGTCTTTATAATCATATTTACTCATGAATGTTCCGTATTCACTTGTTTGATAAAAGTTTCCAAGTGGATGGTTCTTGCTAAAACTATCAAATAATTCTTTTGTAATTTCTTTTGCTTCCATTTTGTTTCTCCTTTCAAGCATTAATAATTATATCATAACCTTTGGGAAAATAAAACACTTGGTTTCATTACATTTCAAGTGTTTTTGTATGCTTGCTTTTTCTTAAGTCTATATTATCTATGCTTCCAGATAATATATCTATAATGTATTCATTTTTTACTTTATTTATTTGTCTTTGAAGAGCGCGAGCACCAATTCTTTCTTCATATGCTTTTGTGGCAATTTCTTCTACGAACTCATCATCGTATTCAACATCAACTCCATATATATTGCATAGTTTTATAAATGAATGAAGTGGTGATATTGCAGAGCCGGTCAATATTGTTTTTAAATCATCAATTGTTAGATCTTTTAAAGAAACTATACAGTTAAATCTCCCCATAAGTTCGCGTTCCATGCCGGCTATTGCCACATAATCTTTAGTTGAATATTCTTTTTTGCTTTCAAAAGGCATAAATCCTATAGGATTATTTCCTTTTTTTGTCTCTCTCATTTTGGTAAATGCACCTAGACTAATAAACGTAACATTTGTCGTGTCAAATTCAACGGATTTTTTAGTTTCGGTTTCTATTAGTATTTTTGTTCCGCTTATCCAAGACAAAAGCTCTTGCTCTAAACCTTTTCTCATTTCTAGATTGCTATCTCCCAGTTTATCGATTTCGTCTAAGCATACAATGCCTTTTTGTGCTTTTTCAATGTCTCCGCCAGCGGCTTTAACAAGCTCTAATAATATATTTGTCATATCGTTACCTTTATAACCAACAGTAGAGTAGTTAGTTATTCCTCTTATAACAATTGGGAGGTTCAGGAAATTTGCTATTTCTTCAACTATTAAAGTTTTACCAACTCCGGTGGATCCTTCAATTAAAATAGATGTTTTCTGAGTTTTTGTTAAATCTTTATCATTAATTTCAGCTAATTTTTGATTTACTATAATAGAAGGGACTATTATATCTATAGCTTTATCTTGAGCAATTATTCTACTTTTTAATAGAGATAATATCTCCCTAATATTAACTGTGTCTTTGCTTTTAACTACTGGTTTCTGTGAATTATTATCTTTTGTGCTTGGTTTAGTATAAACACTGTCAAAGGATGAAACTTGTGATAATAAGGTTGAGATTTTATTGGCTAACACTGTTTTATTATTTTCTATTTCATTAAGTTTAAAACTCAATTTTTCTTCTAACGTTATTACATCATCTTTGTTGTTAATATCTACGATTTCAAATTCTAATAGTGTATTTAAATGAGTAAATTCTACAATTGATGTCAAAGATGTGTTTTTTGGTCTAAAGTCATACGAAATGTAAAATCCTTTCTTAAATGCTTCTGTTGTTGTATGAGCTAATGACTTCTCAATATCTCTATCAGCTAAAGGCTCATATGAGTTATTTAACCAAGTGTCTTTAAGCTCGCCGGTAAGAAGTAATCCGCTTTTATGTGCGATTTCTATTCTGTTAAAAGTAAAGGCTTTTTCATAATCGTAGTCGCAATTATATATGAATAGTAATTTATAATCTTCATTTAGTTGCATAGAAAACCTCCAAATAATATGATTTATACTATCACTGAAAATTAAAATTGTAAAGAAAAAACTGGATTAAATCCAGTTAATTTTTAATATTGGTGGTTCCTTAGGGATTCGAACCCTAGACCCACCGATTAAGAGTCGGTTGCTCTACCAGCTGAGCTAAGGAACCAAGCAAGATAAATTATAGCACACTTTTATTGTAAAAACAAGAGTATTTTGTTATAATATTTTTGAAAGAAGTGAGAAGTTATGGAAGAAACTATAGTTGTAGATGCGAAATCTGTCAAAGAAGCTGATTATAAAGAGCTTGTAAAAGAGATTATTAATGATTTAGATAATATTAATTATAATGCGATAAAGCAATTAACTGAATACATTTTAACTGGTGAAATTGGATATATTTCTTCTTATAGGGAATGCAGAAATAGAATGAGTAGTATTAATAGAAGAGATTTAGTAGAAATGATGCTTAAGGAGTATGTAAAGTGAGAATCATTGGACTTGATTATGGATCTAGAACTTGTGGAGTAGCACTTTCAGATGAAACCCTTTCTATTGCTTCGCCTAAAGAAACCATTAGATATCAGGAGATGGATGAACTAATAGAAAAATTAAGCGTATATTTTAAAGAATATAATATAGAAAGAATAGTTTTAGGTAATCCGATTAATTTAGATGGAAGTATAAGCACTAGAAGTGAAGAAACACTAAAGTTTAAAAAGATTTTAGAAGAAGTGTTTAATAAAGAAGTGATAATGGAAGATGAAAGGCTAACCACAGTTATAGTTAATAATATGCTTATAGAAAACGGAACTAGAAGAGAAAATAGAAAGAAAGTAGTAGATAAACTAGCTGCCAGTTTAATACTTGAAAGCTATTTAGATAGGAGTAAAAATGGAAAATAATAAATTAATAATTGAAGAAGATGGAGTAGAAAAAGAATACAGAGTTCTTTTAAATGTAGAAGATGTTGAAGGAAAAAACTTTGTAGTTTATACTGATGATGAAATAAAAGACGGAGATGTGCTTTGCTACGCTGCAACTTATACTATGGAAGGAGATAAACCTAAGCTTAAATCTATTAAAGATGATAAAGATTGGGAGTTTGTTAGAGACTTATTAAATAGTATACAAAATGAGGGAGAATAAGAATGAAAAGAAAATTAAATAAAACAAGATTAATTATATTTTTACTATGTGTGATTGGAGTGCTTTTACTTACTATAGTAGCAATCGTAGCAGTTAAAATGATGCCAGTAGATAGAAAAGCTGGTGAAGAAGCCTATACTGTAGAAGTTGGAAAAGGCACATATGAAGTGTATGAAGATTTGGAAGACAAAGGATATATTAAAAGTGCTTTTCTAATGAAATTGTATTCTAAGTTAAAAGGTAATATTGAAATTGATGCAGGAGACTTCACTATATCTAAAAGCTATAGCATTCCAAAGATGTATGAAACATTAAAGGTAAGAAATTCTGTAAGTGCTGATGAGATTGAGTTCACACTTCTTGAAGGAGAAAACATAAAGACCTTAGCTAAAAAGATAAGTGAAGTTAGTGATATTACTGAAGAAGACTTTTTGAAAGAAGTAAATGACAAAGAATTCATTAAAAGTTTAATAGCTAAATATTCATTTCTTACTGAAGAGGTATTAAATGAAAACATCTACTATAGCTTAGAAGGATACTTGTTTCCAGACACTTATAGAGTATTAAAGAGTAGTACTCCTGGCGAAATAGTAGAAAAAATGCTAGAAGAACTTGGTAAGAAGTTAAACGAATATGAAGAAGATATTAAGGAAAGTGAGTTTACTATTCACGAAATACTTACTTTAGCTAGTATACTAGAACTTGAAGGCGCTGGAATAGATGATAAAGCTTCAATATCCGGAGTATTTGTAAATAGAATAAGAAACGGATGGGCACTTGGAGCTGATGCAACAACTTATTATGCTGTTGGTATTCCTCTTCACGAAAGAGAGCTAACATACAATGAGCTAGATGACTGCTCTAATAAATATAACACTAGGTGTGATTCTAATATTGGACTTCCAGTTGGACCTATCGCAAATCCTGGTATTGCATCAATAGAAGCAGCAATAAATCCAGAAGACAATAACTATTACTACTATGCATCAGATAAGTATTTAAACGTATATTTTTCTAAAACTTATAATGAACACTTAAGTACTATAGCTAGACTTAAAAGAGAAGGCATTTGGTATGAATATTAATGAATTATTTAAAGAAATGGAAGAGTATGCTTCTATAAACAACGTACCAATTATGAGGAAAGATGCGATTGACTATATATGTGATTTTATAAAAGAAAAGAATATAAAAGACACACTTGAGATAGGAACTGCGATATGTTATAGCACTCTTAAAATGGCTGATGCAGGAACTAATGTAGTAACTATTGAAAGAGATGAAGAAAGAGAGATAAAAGCTAAAGAAAATCTCTCTTTGTCTGGCTTAAATAATGTAAAGCTTATATATGGTGATGCGCTTGAGACAGAAATAGACGGAATGTTTGATCTAATATTAATAGATGCCGCCAAAGGGCA
>CADBRE010000072.1 GCA_902797005.1 uncultured Erysipelotrichaceae bacterium
AAAACACTTATTATAGTTCTGACATTTTAATTAAAAATAAAGATTTAATTTTTATGACATTTTATATTATTAACTACACCACTTTTTATAATTTCATAATTAGTTAGCTACTCCTTGAGATGATCCTCTAGTTATTGCTAGTCTTCCGCTAAATGTTTTATTCATATCTGAGCTTTGATCAAAGTTTGGATCATTTGTGTATTGGAAACTTACAGTATAACTATGAGTTGTATTAGCTGCTATTGATACATCTGTAGCAATTATAGTATCAGTTGCTGTAGCTGCTTTAGGAACATTTACCCATCCACTTGTTGAGTAACCTCCACCTGTTCCAACTATTTTATATTGTAAATATCCAGTAGTTACAAAAGTGTTAACTAAATCATCAATAATAATGTTATATTTGTAAGCTGAATCTAAGTTTCCACTTACAACAGTAAATGTTTTATTAGGTATAGCTGTACCTGGCTTTAAATTGTTGATGCTAATTACATCACTACTTTCAGTAAAAGTTAATGTTAACTCTTTTGCTGAAACATTAATTGTTTTTGCAGAGTCTAATCCCTGGATTTGTACAGTAAAGTATGCGAATGATACACCTACAGCAAGTACAAGCACGCTTACTATTGATGCAAGTAAATAAGTTTTTTGGTTAGTCATTTTTATCTCTCCTTCTTTTTAATAACACATGACTATTGTGCTACTCTTTTAATCTAAGGTTATCATATCAAAAAAAGTAGTGTGTTACAACTACTTTTTAATATAAAATATCATTATTTACATCAAACTTGACATCTAAGAACTTTTTAGATGATAAAAAGTCACATAAATGAACGAGTCTTTGATATTTAGTTTTGGGCTTTTCTAGCACTTCATTTCCACTATAGTCTTTAGTCCACTGTCCCATATGGGTTTCAATAGAAGAACATATTAAGTCTATTTCTTCTTCTGTTAATTTTGTTAAGTCTTTATTATCTCTAACCAGTTTACTTGCTAAAAGTGGATGATCAAATCTTGTATATGTTTCATTGTTTCCTCTTTTAACTGTATCATGCATTATTATTGCAAGAATCATTAAATCTTTTTCATCGTTCGTATAGAAATCTCCAAATGTTTCAGTAGATAATATTTCATATGCAATTCTGACTGCAGCTTTGGTGTGTCTAAGAAGTCCTCCTTCTCCTTGTGAAAAGTCAGGATGGTATTTTCCTGTGGAAGAAGCAGCTTCATGAAAGAAATACTCTGGTACTTTTTCTATTAACTCTCTAGCACTTTCTCTAATTCTATCATTTTTAATATATGTTAGCTCTTTTGCAAAAGCATCAGCTTTAGTTAAGGTTTTAGAATCCACGTCCGCCTCCACCGCCTCCGCCGAAGCCACCTCCTGAAGAGAATCCTCCACCGAATCCTCCACCAGAAGAATATGAACTATCTGCCATCTGAGCTTGACTTAGTTTGGAATGTGCAGTAGTGATAGAATTATTAACTGTTCTACTTAAACTATTATTAATGCTATTCCACATAAAGTAATCGTAGAAGAAATCACCTCTAGTGTAAGTACCACCAGCATTCATAGTATCAAATTTCATCTTCATAGTTTTGCTAACTTTATCAGCAATACCAAATATAGATGCATAGACTAAATATCTTTCCCAAAGCGCTATTTCTGGAAGTTCTTTTTCATCAAATCTTCCAAAGTCCTCTAAGAATCTTTTAAATGCTTTCCATCTAGCATAATGATTATTTCCTTTAGCACTTCTCTTAGTAAACACTGCTAGGTAAATTACAAATGCTATTGTAAATACTACTGTTAAAATAGTTAGTATATTGAACATACCCATATACATATGTATAAAGAATATAACTACTCCAAGTAAACAATATAAGAAGAAAGGCACCTTTTTAGCAGTATTGTTTTCATAAAAATCTTCTTTAATCGCGTCGTCCTTTACTAAATATTGCCACTCATTATATGAGTTTAAGAATGGTGAAGTTGTTCCAGTAATTTTAGAAGCATATTTCTTTATATCTTTAAGTGTTACTTCTGTTCCGTTTCCTGCTTCATTAAATATTATAGTCATTAGATTCTTTTCAGGAATACTTGTATTATCATCATTTAATTTAATAAACTTATAATCTTTCTTTTTACCATCAACTATCTCTTCTACTTTAATATTCTTTTTATATACTAAATTAAGTATAGATGTAGTAAATGCTTTTTCACTTATCTTTTTATCAAATAGATACTCAATTACAGTTACATCATAGTCGTCTATAAACTCCCTATTGTATTCTGAATTAAAATCACTTTTATATTCTTTATCATATTTTAAATAAACATAAACTATTAATGCCGCCGTTATTAATAGATATAGGCCAGTTATTATGTAAGTTCCAGTTAGTCTTATTTTAGCCATTTCTCTTAGTTTGTTAGCTGAATCAGCTCTCGCCTGTTCTACAGCAAGTATTTTATCAAGCGCATTCATGTTGCTATGTTTAGTTATTCCTTCAAAATCAACTATTATTAAGTCCTTGGGGAAAGCCATTCTCATATCTACTGGAGTATTACTATCTAAATCAGATATTTTAAGGTATCCACCAACATACGATATGTTCTCTCCTTCGCCATCACTAAGTAAGTAAACTTCTCCATTTACTGGTCCATGAGCCCATACTCTAACTTGATCTTTTGTGTAATCAGGCAAGATTAATCTTAATTGATAATTCTTGATTACATCATCAAATCCATTACCTATAAAATTATAATATATTTCAGCTACATCATCGTGTATAACAGCTAAGTTTCCTAGTAAATATTCAATATAAAAATATGTAGAAGCGTTTTTGGTTTCATTATACATAGTAAGTGTTACACCATTATTTACATTTTCATTAGTGTAGCATCTTTTACTTCCTTTAGCACAACCTTCTGATAACTCAAAGTAAGTTACTTCTTCGTTAAATGCATCAAATGTAAGGTCTCCGTTCCAATTTATTTCTCCAACTTGAACATCATACACACCAGAAGCATTGTAGATACTACTTCCTTCAAAATCACTATCTATTCCAGTGAATTCTGCTGCATTATCATTTTTGTATATTAAATCTCTAATATAGCCATTAAATGTTCCATCTAATCTTATTATTTCTTTAACTTTTACATTTCCTGATATATCTACACTGGCATCTACTATGTAATCTTTAACTTTATAATTAACAGAATCACTACTAACAGCATTTAACGGCATGATAAATGCAAATATAGTTAATAGTGTTATAAACAATTTCTTCATGTTTTATACCCTCCTTAAAAAAAGACTTACATAAGTAAGCCTAAAACTCAACCTTTGGAGCATTTTTAGCTTCTGCTTCTGCTTCAAAGAAAGCTTCTTTCTTGAATCCAAACATATTTGCAACTATGTTAGATGGGAAAAGCTCAACTTTATTGTTTAGTGTTAATACTGTATCATTGTAGAACTGTCTAGCTGTAGCTACTTTGTTTTCAGTATCTTTTAGTTCATTTTGAAGATTTAAAAAGTTTGTATCAGCTTTAAGTTCAGGATAACTTTCACTTAGCGCAAATAATTGTCTAACAGCGCCAGTTAATTGATTAGAAGCTTTCATTTCTTCTTCAGGAGACTTTGCTACACTAAACTTATTTCTAGCTTCAATTACTCCTTTCAATGTCTCACTTTCGTGTTTTGCATACCCTTTTACAGTTTCTACTATATTAGGTATTAAGTCAAATCTTCTTTTTAATTGAACCTCAATTTGAGCCCATTGATCTTTAACTCTATTTCTTAGTTTTACTAATGTATTATAAGTACTAACTAAGTATAAAACCACAAGAACAATAAGAGCTATTAATATAATCCATCCAATTTTCATAAATCTACCATCCTTTCGTAAATATATTATAACATGTTAGTTTAGTTATGTAAATTAAGAACTTAATTATTTACACATAGAAATCAAAAAGCCCCCAGTTTCCTGAGAGCTTTAATTTATTTTGTAATTTCTCTTGTCTTTCCTGTTTTAACCCATCCAGTTAAAGTTTCTTCTTGACTCCACTTATAATTATAAGTAGTTACTTTCTTTGTAGTTGATGTAGCTTTATAAGATTCTTTTAATGTATTTACTACACAATTTTTATCCTTTAAGTCTCCACCATTTGGGCAACTATAAGAAACTTTTGTATCTTTTTTAGATGCAGCATAAGTT
>CADBRE010000073.1 GCA_902797005.1 uncultured Erysipelotrichaceae bacterium
AAAAGTAACCAATAAAATACAAAATGTTTGACAAAATGAACCTTATATGTTACAATATATACATCTTTATGAAAAGGGGGTTTTAATATGAGTAATAGAGATGATTTAAACTTACTTCAAGCATGTATGCAAACATTAAGTAAAAAAGACACAAAAGAGGAAAGAAAAATAATTGTAATGGCTAAAGATATGGTGCCAGTTAAAGAAAATTGGGAAGAACTTGGCTTTAGGTTTACTGATATTCCTGGAGACGATGTCTTATGTATAGCAAAAATGCCAGAAGGGTGGAGCATAAGAAAAAGTGATTACTCAATGTGGATTGACATAATTGATCAAAATGGTCTTAAAAGGGGTACAATGTTTTATAAAAATACTCCTTACCACAAAAAGGCATATATGACTTTAGAGAGTCGTTACAAAGTATGTGAAGATTATACTGATAATGACCAATTAAAAACAATTTATTTTGGTAACGAACAAGAAAGATTATTTGTTGCAGGAAAAGTTGATCTTTCACATAAATTAACTTGGGAAGAAAAGTTACTAATGCGTTTTCAAGAAATAAAACTAAAAGAATTGGCAAGACAATTCGCTAATGAGAATTATCCTGGCTGGAGAAATGTAAATTCTTATTGGGATAAAGAAAAAGACGAATCTAATTCTAGAAGATTAACTATATAATTTCTGGTTGTTATTTTATTAAATTAATTATATAATTATATCAAGGAGGATTAATATGCTTTGGGATATATTATATGTAGTAATTGGTTTAATAGCTGGTTTAGTAATAGGTTTTTTCTTAGCTAGATATTTAATGCAAAGAGAACTTAAAAAGAACCCACCTATAAATGAAGAAATGATTAAGACTTTAATGAGAGGTATGGGAAGAACTCCTAATCAGAAACAAGTAAATCAATTAATGAAACAGATGAGCAAATTTAACGACTAATTTTTAGTCGTTTTTTTGTATGTAATTATCTTTTTTGAGCAAATTATAAATAGGTGATGTTCATGAATAAAGATAATCTATTTTATGAAGATAGTGAAGTGCTTATAAACTCTAGTAAAATAAGTGAAAAAAGAGAAATTAGTAAAAACATATCTATAACTAAAATTGATTTAACTAAAGAAGAAGGTATTAAGATTAATAGGCCTAAAGGGTTATATACAACAATATTTTATAACAATGATGCGGTTAAAGATGAAATTGAAAAATTAATCGAGCTTACTACTAATTCAATTAAAGAATCGCTAGAATACTTAAAAATAAATAAAAAGAATAAAATACTTTTTGCTGGAATTGGTAATAAGAACTTATCTGTAGATAAACTAGGTTATTTACTTATTGATAAAATAGTTGTATCAGGTAATACTCATAAAATATATAAAGATATAAAAGCATTTACAAATATAGAAACAACAGATTTTATAAAAAGTTTAGTTAAAAGTTTGGGAATTGATTTAGTAATAGTTGTTGATTCACTTAAAGCAGAAAATATTGAGAGACTAGGAACAACTATTCAAATTAGTACAGCTGGTTTAAAACCTTTAAAGAATAAAGAGATTAGTAAGAAGACAGTTTCTGCGAAGGTTATCTCTATCGGTGTACCAACAATTATAGATATGAAGAGTTTATCTAAAGACAATCCTTCTATTTTAGTAACAACAGATAAAGTAGATGAAATAGTAGAGAATAACTCTAGCATACTTTCAATAGCTATAAATAGACTTTTCTAATTCGACATTGTTTTTGTGATTTCTCATATATAATTTATATAGGTGAATAGAAATGGCAAGATTTAAAACTAGAAAAACTTTTAATATAAAGAATAAAGTTTATATTGGTTTGTTTATCTTGTCTTTTTTGTGTACTTTTTTGTTAATTAGTAAAGATGAATTAAATAAAGAGAATCTTCTTTCTTCAATGCTTAGTGAGATTACTAATGAAGATAATTATTTCATAAAAAAACTAGAGCATACTTTATCTTCTCCAAAAAGTATTCTTTATGCTTCTTTAAATAAAGCTTCTGGAGTTAATGTTCAAAGTGTATTTGCACCTGGTTATGTAGATGATTTTAATTATGATGAAGCTAAGAGTGATTATATTGAAGATCCTATGCCAGAAATATCTATAGAAGAGCCACTTGTTTATATATATAACACACATCAATTGGAAGAATATGAAGGAGGAGAAAGTATAAGCTCAGTTAAGCCAAATGTTATGGTTGCTTCTTACATTTTTAGAGAGAAATTAAAAGATAAGGGTATTAATGCTTTGGTAGAAACTAATAATGTGAAGAAATATTTGAATGATCATGATCTTAAATATAATATGTCATACCACGCGACTGAGTATTTTGCTAGAACCGCTCAAAATGCTCATCCTTCAATAATGTATATGTTTGATATTCATAGAGATAGTGTTAATAAAAGTATTACTTATTTTGAAATAGATGGAAAAGCATATGCGAAGATGATGTTGTTAGTCGGGTACGAACACACTAAAAGAGAGAATAACACCGGTTTTGCAGAAAAATTAAATGAAATATTGGAAAGAGATTATCCTGGTTTATCTAGAGGAGTAAAGTATTATTTAGATGAGCCAGTAAATGGAGTTTATAACAGTAACTTAAATGGCAAAGGTATTTTGATAGAAGTTGGAGGAGTAGATAGTAAGATAGAAGAAGTTAATAATTCCATGGAAGCTTTAGCAGATGCTTTTAGTAAGTATCTAAAGGAGGATTAAATGAAAAAGAAAAAACATAACTATTTGTTTATAGTTACATTAGTGTTTTTTGGAATATTTTTAGCTATTTATTTTTCATATAGAAGTGGGTATTATGAAGTAAAAGCACATAATAAAATGGTGCTTACAGAAGAAGCTATGAAAAGGTTTGAAGAAGATGTTAGTAGTGGTAAAGATATAAGTATAAATAACTATATTGAAAGTGATTATAAAGACTATTCTAATAGAGTTACAGAGGCAGGAGTAAAGATTGGAAAAATAACAGAAGACTTTGTAGTAGAGGGAATAGGCGCTGTATTTAAGGTACTTGGCAAATTATTTTTAGGAAACAAAAGAAACAGTATTTTACTGTTAACTAAATCCCTTAGCTAACTACTGTTTCTTATTAGTAGTATATCCAATTATTAATTATTTGATACAAAAAGTTTACTTGTGGCTTCACTATAGCTTCTAGTTAAAAGACCCCTTCCTAAAAGAGTACCACCAAAATATCTAACAACTACAATTAAAGTGTTATCTAGATTCTTGTAATTGATGATATTTAAAATAGGCTGCCCAGCTGTGCCAGAAGGTTCTTTATCATCAGTTTTCTTTTCTAAAGTACCAATTCTATAGGCATAACAAATATGTCTAGCTTTCTTATGTTCTTTTTTTAATTCTGCTAAAATACTGTCCACTTCTTCTATACTTTTTACTTCGTACATAAGTCCAATAAACTTACTTTTCTTAATTTCTACTAAACTCTCACTTAATTTCTTCATACTTATATTTTATATGTATTTATTCTTAAAATCAATCATAAACTTTTGTAGGTGAAATATATGAAGATAGAAGATTATTTAAAAACTCAAAGTAATAATAATGCAAAAACATATTTCAGTAAACTAATAAAAAGAGTACTTTTAACAACAATAATAGTACTTTCTGCACTAATAGCTTGTAATTTAAATGATGATATTAAATCTTTTATAAATGAAAATGTATATGGCACGAATTACAATTTTTCTAAGATTAATACTTTATATAAAAAATATTTTTTAGATATTAAGAGTAATGCAGAAGATAAAGTTACTAATTTAGTAAGTAAGAATAATATACTTGATTATACTGAAATGGAAGAATATAAAGATGGAGTTCTTCTTACAGTTAGTGATAAATACCCGGTAAAGATGCTTGAAAGTGGGCTTATAGTTTTTATAGGCGAAAGAGAAGGAATGAATGCTGTTATAGTCCAGCAAAGTAATGGAATAGATGTGATATATGGAAATATTGATGCTAAAGATATTAAAGTTTATGA
>CADBRE010000074.1 GCA_902797005.1 uncultured Erysipelotrichaceae bacterium
GTATATATAGACATACTTTTATTTAATTATATCTATAACTGTTTTGTTCCTGTAGAACTAAAAGTTGATGCTGTAAAAGAAGAAGACATAGGACAGTTACAGGTTTATATGAATGCTATAGATAGAAATCTTAGAATTCCATCAATGAATAAGACAGTAGGAATAATAGTCTCTAAAGAAAACGATAGATTCGTTGTTAGATATTGTTCAGATGATAGAATAAAGTTTATAGAATACAAATTAGAAAGTGAGGTAAAAGAATGAACTATTATAATGAGATAAAAACTGAATTAATAAAGAATGAAGCATATAAGCAAGTAAAAGATTACTCTAAGAACAGGCATGATTTGGAAACGTATTACAATGTTGGCAAACTGCTTATTGAAGCACAAGGTGGAGAAGAAAGGGCTAAGTATGGTAATAGACTAATTAAAGAGTATTCAAAAAGATTAACTAATGAATTAGGAAAAGGTTATTCAGAGCGTAGTTTAAAGAAAATGAGGCAGTTTTACATTTTGATTCAAAAAGGGCCGTCAATGACGGCCGATTTATCCTATAGTCATTATATTGAGCTGCTAGTTTTATCAAATATTGATGAAATCAATTATTATATTGATTTAAGTATAAAGAATTCACTAAGTTATAGGGAATTAAGAAAACGTATAAAATCTAAAGAATATGAGCGACTTCCAGAAGAAACTAAACAAAAACTAAAAAATAAAGAAGCACTTGAAGTAACAGATTTAGTCCCTAATCCTATCTTAGTAGAAATAAACAACAAGGATTTACAAATATTTAATGAAACAGTATTAAAAGAACTTATAATGGAAAACTTAGATAGCTTTTTAAAACAAATGGGTGAAGGATTTCTATTTGTAGGTAGAGAATATAGACTCCAAGATTTAGGAGAGAATAGGTACATAGATATGCTACTATTTAACTACATATATAACTGCTTTGTAGTAGTGGAGTTCAAGTCAGAAAAAGTAAAGCAAGAAGATATTGGACAAATACATGTATATATGAATTATATAGATAGAAAAGTTAAGACACCTATTAATGATAGAAGTATGGGAATTATTGTTTCTAAAGAAAATGATAAGTTTGTAGTTAAGTACTGCACTGACAAACGAATATCTTTTAAGGAATACTTGTTAATAAATAATGAAAAGAAAGGTATTAAAAGCTAATTATCATATGATCATATTATATAACAATTCAAAAAAAGTGGAAGTAAAAACTGCTTGACTGGTATTTGATGATATTATAAAATGAAGGAAAGAGGTGTTTCAAATGAGAGTATATGGAAAAAATGTAGCAAAAGAATTATTAAACAGTGATTATAATATTAAAAAAATATATATGCAGGAAGGATTTAATAACGAAGAGATATTAAAACTAATAAATAAGAAAAAAATAAATGTTATAGTTAAAAGTCAAAGCGAAATGGATAAGATGGAAAGAGAACTTCATCAAGGAATAATAATGGAGATAGAAGAATATAAATACTTAAATTTAAATGATATAAAAAATGATAGTGATGCTAGTTTTGTAGTTATACTTGATCATATAGAAGATCCTAGAAATTTTGGGGCAATTATAAGGACTTGTGAATGTGCAGGAGTAGATTATATCATCGTACCTAACAAAAGAGGAGTAGAAGTAAATGCAACTGTTATGAAAACTTCTTCCGGCGCACTTACAAATACTAAAATTGTTATGGTAAGTAATTTAAGGAATGCAATAGAAACACTAAAAAAACTAAACTTTTGGGTTATTGGAACAGATATGGATGGAAAGAATTATACAGATATTGATTACAGAAGTAAAACTGCCTTAGTAATAGGTAATGAAGGAAGTGGACTAAAGCAAATAGTAAGAAATTCATGTGACGAGATAGCTTCAATTCCACTTCTTGGAAAGGTAAACTCTCTTAATGCTTCAGTTGCGGCAGCTGTAACTATATATGAAGTAGTAAGGCAAAGAAACAATGGTTAATGAATCTTTAATTAAGAATAATTTAAAATTAATCAATATCTATATAAAGAAGTATTTAAATAAAGTTAAATCTCTAGGGCTTGAAAGAAACGACCTATATCAAGAAGGACTACTTGGACTAACAGTTGCGGCAAATACATATAACAATTACAAAAATGTAGCATTTGAATCATATGCTTCTCAAATAATTGAAAGAAAGATAAAGGATTTTATTAGACTACATAATGGCTTTAAACACTCTGCTTTAAATGAATCAATCCCTTATGAAAATGAAGATAGAATAGTGGATTTAACAGTTTCTATAGAAAGTGATTTACTTGCAAAAGAATTAGATGAAGAAATCAAAGAAGAATTAACACCAGTGGAATATAAGGTTTATGAATTAAAAAAAGAGGGAAAAACAAATAAAGGAATATCTATTATCTTAAACACATCAGTCAAAAATATAGAAAACGCATTGCAAAGAATTAAAACTAAAATGAAGAATGTGATGTACCAATGATTTTGAATGTAAGTGGCAGAACTGATGTAGTAGCTTTTTACACAAATTGGTTTATGAATAGATATAGAATTGGCTTTGTAGATGTAAGAAACCCCTATAATCCTAAACTAGTAAGTAGAATTAACTTTAGCGATGTAGATGCTATTATGTTTTGCACTAAGAATCCACTTCCCATAATTCCGTATTTAAAAGAGATAGATAAGCCTATTGTTTTTCATGTAACTTTAACACCATACGGAAAAGATATTGAGCCTGGTGTAATAGACAAGACTAATGTTATAGAAGGCATTAAAAAAGTTTCTGAAATAGTGGGAATAGAGAATACCATAGTAAGATACGATCCAATATTTATAAGTGAAAAGTATAATTTAGAATATCATAAAAGAGCTTTTGAGAAGATGTGCAGTTTGCTTGAAGGACACATTAAAACAATAATTGTTTCATTTATTGATGACTATAAAAACGTTAGAAACAATAAAGAAGAGATAGGATTTAGAGAATTTTTACCTGACGATTATCAAGAGATAGGCCTTTCTCTAAGCAAAATAGCTAGAAATCATAATATGACCGTACAAACTTGCTTTGAAGAAGAAAACTTAGTAGAGTATGGTTTTATTAAAGGAGACTGTTTATCGCATGAAAAAGCTTTTGAACTAACAGGTAAGCATTTTAAAGATTGGTCTGCAAGAAAAGGCAATCTATGCTCATGTGTTTCTATGGTGGATATAGGTGTTTATAACACATGTACCCACTACTGTAAGTATTGCTATGCTAACTATGATGAGAAGAAGGTAAAAGAAAATATTCTTAAACATAATCCTAAATCATCACTACTTATAGGTGAGCTTGAAGTTGATGACATAATAAAAGAAAGAAAATATTAACAAAAATTTAATTTAATCATAAAAACACGACCTTAATTCATAGAGAATTTGAATAAATATAAAATTTATGGTATATTATTAGACACATGGGAGGTTTAATTATGGAAAATGAAATTACTTTCAAACAGCAATACAAATTAGGATTAGATTTATTAAAAGAAGA
>CADBRE010000075.1 GCA_902797005.1 uncultured Erysipelotrichaceae bacterium
ATTATATTTATATAAGTAGATTTATTTGTGTTTATACCGGCAACAATTCCTCCAATAAACCTTTCTTCTCCTTTAATTGTGCCATAATTTACGTTACTTATAACCTTACCGCTTTGCATAGATCCTATTATTCCTCCAGCTCCATACTTTAAACTCGTTACATTGCCATAATTGATGTTATTTATAGCGTTGCCTGCACTTATATTAGCGATTATTCCGGCCACATAGTTCATTGAAGAGCTCACATTGCCATAATTGATATTATTTTCTGCGTTGCCTGTTAACAAATAACCAGCTATGCCACCTATATAACGTTCTTTAGAAACCACATTGCCATAATTGATGTTATTTGTAGCATTTCCTGTATCTAGGTACCCAGCTATGCCTCCAACGCCAATGCTTGATGCAGTTACAATACCATAGTTAATATTATTTGAAGCATTGCCTGTGCCTAATCGCCCCACTATTCCTCCAACTTGTTGCCCTTTACCGTTAATATTAGAACTATTAAAACAATTACTAACGTTCCCGATAGCCAAATACCCTATTACTCCACCTAAGAAAGTTTCCCCATTAATACTATTATTTATAGACTTGATATTGTCTATTTCTAATGAAGGAGAAGAAGTTGTATTGCCACCTATTATTCCAACATCATTTCCAGTACTTTTAATATAACTATTTTCGACAGTTAAATCTTTAAATGAAGTGCCGTAATCTCTTCCAATTAATCCAATAAAGTTTCCAGTTCCATTTATATATAGATTTCTAATTGTGTGATTTTGACCATCAAAATTACCTTTGAACTCATATCCTTCGTTTTGCCCTATTGTAGTAAAGGCAGGTGAAGAAGATAGTACATTCCCACTTGAATCATATCTTGCCCCCATGTCTAAATCACTATCAAGCACTATTGTTTTGCCTTCAAATGAATTGGTACCTGTATTAACTTGGTCTGATATCCATGCCAATTGTTTTGCATTTTTAACTATATATAAATTTCCGTTTGGTATTATTTCCTCTATTGTTCCATCCCATATATCTACTGTTTCTATAACTATTTTTCCACTAAAAACCTTACCCATATCTATACTTTGATCTACTGTTGCACTGTTTTGATATCTAAAGTTTATAGTGTATTTGTGTTTTGCACCAACTGGTAATTCTATTCCAGGAGTTATTCCAACTTTAAGTGGAATACTTGTTTTGCTAACATTTTTCCAGTCTTGGCTTATTCCTCCATCTTCTCCAACAATTTGATATTGTAAAAATCCTTCTGTTACAAAAGTATTTACTAAGTCTTGTATTACAATGCTGTATTCAAATACATCATCAGTTTGACTTTCTACTGTAAATGTTTTTGTTGCAGTCCATCCAGGTCTAATGTTTATTGCTTCTATTGCATCACTTGTATCAGTAAATATTACTTTTAATTCTTTACTATCTACTGTTACTACCCTTCCTATTCCTTTTACTTGTACTGAAAAATACGCGACTGATAGGCCTATTGTTAATACAAGTAAACTGATTAATGATACTAATAAATATTTTTTTGTTTTTTCCATTCTTTCTCTACCTCTTTCTTTTTAGACAAGCTAAAAACACATACCGATATTAGTATGTGATTATATTAAAGCACGCAAAAGCACTAAGGGTATTATTTAGTCTATATTTTACCCCCCCCCTAGGACTTTATAATGCACATTTTTGGAAATGCTAGTTTTTGACATTAAACCCGATATGTTTTTTTCAAATCTTGTCATAACTAACATCTCCTTTCTTCACTTGTCTATTGTATGACAATATTATCTTATCAAAAATAGTTCTTTCAGTCAACATTTTTGGTTGAAATAAATATAATATTGTAGGTGATTTAATCATGGCTAGTAGTCTATTTAAAGCTTTTAGTTTAGATAAAATTATAAGTGGAGGCAAAAGTGTAACTTCATTTATAAACAAGGCAATCCCAATATATAAGCAAAGCATGCCAATAGTTCAAAATGTAAGAAGTGCTTGGAATACTGTCTCTTCTGTTAGAAAAGCTGCAAGAGATGAAGTTATTAAAGACATAAAAGCTTTTGAAAGACCAGTAAGTCATTTTAAAAAGAAATCTGTTAGTGATGCAAGAGGTAAACTCGATATAGATGGTTTAACATTTTTCCAATAAAAAAAAGAATTAGTATGTGTAGTTTTTTAGTATTTCAACTACTTTTACTAATTCTTTGTTTTCAGTTATTTTAGAATACTTTTCTATTAAATAGTCATTATATTCTTTTAGTAATCCTTTATTTTGATGATTAACTCCTACTATAGTTTCTTCTTCAGAATATATTGTAGTTCCAGGTAAAAAAACTATTAAATTATAGTATTTACCCTTTTCTTTTATTATTTCTTCTAAGGATACTTTGTACTTTAGTTTAAGCATTTCTTTTCTTAACATATCATTATTGTTATTTGATATTGTTATGATTTTATCAAATCTTTTATCTGTGTTTTTAAGAATATCAAGCATTGTATAAGCACCCATACCCGCTAATACTAGGGTAAAATTGTTTTCATTATCCTTAAGTGTAACACCATCACCAACTCTGAAATCTATGTAACTTAGAAAGGGTTTCGGAGTAGCCTCTTTAGCTTTTTCTATTATATTACTTCTTAAATCACTGGCTATAGAATAAATACCTCTTTTAGCAAGTAATCTAGATAAAAGTGCTTGATCACATCCAACATCAAGCACTTTTTCATTATCAGTAATATATTTAGAAATAGTTTCTAATCTAGTCAATTAAGAAATCTTTAAGCTTTTTAGCACGAGATGGATGTCTTAACTTTCTTAGTGCTTTAGCTTCTATTTGTCTTATTCTTTCTCTTGTTACTCCAAATCTTTGGCCTACTTCTTCTAGTGTATGGCATGTACCATCATATAGCCCAAATCTAAGTTCCAAAACTTCTTCTTCTCTTTTAGTTAAAGTTTCAAGTACGCCTTTTAATTCTTCTTTTAGCATTTCATATGTAGTATATTCTTCTGGAGACATTGTTCTTTCATCAGCTAAGAAATCTCCTAAATGAGAATCATCTTCTTCACCTATTGGTGTTTCTAAACTTACTGGATCTTGACTTATCTTTCTTATTTCAACTATCTTTTCTAATGAAAGATTCATCTTTTTAGCTAATTCTTCATCTGTAGGTTCTCTATTTAAATCAAGAGCCATTTGTCTTTCAATTCTAGCCATTTTATTTATAGTTTCAACCATATGAACAGGAACACGTATAGTTCTTGCTTGGTCTGCTAATGCTCTTGTAATTGCTTGTCTAATCCACCATGTAGCGTATGTACTAAATTTAAATCCTTTTTCAAAGTCAAACTTATCTACTGCCTTCATAAGGCCAATATTACCTTCTTGAATAAGATCTAGGAACAATAAGCCTCTTCCAACATATCTTTTAGCTATTGATACAACAAGTCTTAGGTTACTTTCTGCAAGTGTTCTTTTAGCATCTTCATCACCTGCAGCAATTCTATGTGATAGTTCTTGTTCTTCTTCTAGTGATAACAAACTTATTTTACCAATTTCTTTTAGGTACATTCTAACATTATCATTGACAGCCATGTCTTTGCTTTCGCTTGCCAATTGTTCAATGTTAAGTGTTACATCTTCACTTAAAAGTCCACCATCTGTGTCGTCTTCATCTTCACTTCTTACTTCAATGTTGTTTTCATTAAGTGTATTGTATAGTGTATCTAAGTTGTTTGCATCTAGTTCTAGATTATTTGTAGCTTTTGCTATTTCTTCGTATGTAAGAAATCCTTTAGTTAGTCCTGTTTCAACTAACTCTTTAAGTATCTCTTCAAAAGTCTTCATTTCGTTTACCATTTTAGAACCTCTCTTTTCATGTTCTCAATTCTTGAGCCCAATTTCTTCTTCTCTTCTAAATCAAGTGTGTTTTTCATTTTCTCAGTTAGAGTATCTATTTGCATCTTTACTCTATATTCTTTGACTCTTAAACAATAGTCCTCTAATTCCAAATCAGTATACTCTTCACTCTGATTAAATGCTAAAACCTCATTCATCACTTCATTTAAATCTTCACGTGCACTAGTGTAACATATAAAGTCCGATATGTCAAAGGTTTTCTTTGTATTATAATAATTTATTATTTCATTTGCTAGTTTCTTTCTTTTTTCATTGTTTAAATAACCTAGATTTAATTGATAATACATTATTAATTCTTCGTGCATCATCATAAGATATAAAATCCTTATTTCGCTCTTATCATATTTGTTATACATTTTTTTCTGCAGTGCAGGTTTCTTTTCTTCTTTGACTTTAATCTTTGTATTAGTTATTTTACTCTTTATTAAATCAATACTAATACCATATTCTTCACTCAGTTGTTTTATTTTAATTTCTCTTAGAATATCATCATCAATCTCATTAATTGCTTTTATTGATTCATTAATATAACTTGATAAGTCAGTTGCGTTATTTAAATCTTTATTGTTTTTTAAATAATTTAGTTTAAAGTCAATAAAACTAACTTTATTATTATAAGCAGATATAAATGCATCTTTTCCATATTTAATTATGTATTCATCAGCGTCTTTGCTACCATCATATACTATTACCGATACACTTATTCCGTTTTTGATAAGTTCATCACCTATTGATAATGTCGCACGCTTTCCAGCATCATCTTGGTCTAGATTTAATACTACGGTACATTTTAATGACTTGATTATATTAAAATGTTCTTTAGTGAAACTTGTTCCCATTAATGCAACTGCATTGTCTATTCCAATAGTATGCATTCTTATTATTTCCATCTGGCCTTCACTTATTATAATTTCGTGCTGTTTTCTTATGAAATCTTTAGCACGGTAGAAGTTATACATTATTTCACTTTTTTTAAATATTGGTGAATCCATTGTATTTATGTACTTTGCTTCACTGTTCTCTATATATCTTCTTGCGGAGAAACCAACTGGATTACCATTGTTATCTTTTATTGTAAACATTATTCTGTTTTTAAATAAGTCTCTGTTATTAGAGTTAGATAGCCCTATTTTTCTTAGTTCAGATAAAGCATATTTTTTTGATAAGCTGTTTACTAATCCTTCATCTAATGAAAGCCCAATGTCAAAGTAATCTATCGTTTCTTTATCTAGCTGCCTTTCATCTAAGTATTTTCTTGCTCGTTCTCCCATTTTTGAGTTTAAATTGTTTTTATAATAAGCAACTGCTAGTTTATATATATCATATAGTTCTTTATTAGGGTTTTGTTTTTCTTCTTTATCTATTTTTACATTTATACCAGCATTTTTTGCAAGTATATCCACTGCTTCTATAAATGATACTTTTAAATATTCCTGAACGAATGTTATTACATTACCACTTGTTCCGCATGTAAAGCATCTAAAGATTTGTTTATCTGGAGAAACACTCATAGATGGTGAATGGTCATCATGAAAAGGGCAAACAGCAAAGTAGTTTTTACCTTTTTGAATAAGAGGTATGTATGAAGAAATAACATCTACTATATCATTAGATTCTTTTATCTCTTTTATGGTATTTTCATCTAAATGTGCCATTTTTTCACCCTCCTACTTCATATGTGAATATTTTTCACTTGACTTTTTAATATCCACCAATTCTATATTTATTATCACTTACTACTATAAACGCATGATCATCTATACTAGTTACTATTTCTTTTAATTCATTTACTCTTCTGTTAGTAGTAGCTACGAATATCATATATTTATTAGATATCAAGTCTTTACCTTTAATCTTACTTACACTTATGGCAAAGTTTTTGTCTATCAAAGCTTTTACTACTTTTCTAGATTGTTTAACTACTATGTTAACAGATACATTACTTTCTATAAAAGTATCAGTTATATACATACCCACAAGTACGCCACAAGCATAACCGGATGCATATGATAAAGCTATTAATAATGGATTAGCTTCAGTAGCCAAAGCTTCTCTGACTATAAGAAACCAAACTAATACCTCAAAAAAAGCTACAATCATGGCATATAGACTTTTATTCCTTACAATTAGAACAGTTTTAACTGTATCTAAACTTGTATCCATTATTCTAGCCACAAATACTATTAAACACAAAAATACTACATTATCAAACATTTTTCAACACCTTTTTTCCTCTAATAGATATTTTATCACTTTTTATTTTCTTTTAAAAGATATAGTTATATATTTTATATATTTTTCTTTACTCTTACTTTACTACTTTATTGCTTTAAATGTTTAAATCTTGGTATAATAATAAGGAAAGAAGTGAGTTTATGAAAGTATTAGTTATTATAATTTGTAAGATTATTAGATTTTTTGGAAAGCTTATGAAAAGAGGTTCTTCTCTTCCTGGATATATAGCTATTAAATTAGATAAGAATATTTTATCTAAAATGGATTTGCCAGAAAACATAATTATGGTTACAGGAAGTAATGGTAAAACTACTACAACTGAAATGATTGCCTCTAGTCTTAAAATGAATGGATATACCGTTGGGACTAATGAAGAAGGTTCTAACCAAATAGCTGGTGTTGCTACTATGATTATTAATAATTCTAATATATTTGGTAAGTGTAAAAAGGATGCTTTAGTTATTGAAAGTGATGAAAGGTATGCTAAAGATACTTGTAAATATATTCATCCTAAGTATTTCGTTGTAACTAATCTATATAGAGATCAAATGACTAGAAATGCTCATCCAGAAAGTGTTTATGAAGCTGTTAAAGATGCCGTTCACGATGACATGCATTTAATTTTAAATAGTGATGATCCGTTATCTAGCATGTTAGGATATAATAGAGATAATGTAACATATGTTGGTATTGAAGAGAATCAATTTAGCACTAAAGAAAATAACTCGGCGTATAATGATGGCGTATATTGTCCTGTTTGTAAGGGAAAGATGAAGTATGAATATTATCATTTTTCTCATATAGGAAAGTATGAATGCACTAAGTGCGAGTTTAAAAGGGCCAATCCTTTATATAAAGTTACAGATGTTAATCTAAGTGGTGGATATATTAAAATCAATGGTAGCAGCACTTTAAGGATGCATATGAAGGGATACTATAATGCATATAATTTGCTTTATGCATTTACTGTTTTATCTTTAATGGGAATTGAGGAAGAAAAAATAGTTAAAGCGCTAGATGATTACACAATACAAAACGATAGGGTTCAAGAGTTTAACCTTAATAAAGCAAAGGCAATTTTATTGACAAGCAAGCATGAGAACTCCATTAACTATAATCAAAATATAGATTATGTTATTAGAGAGAATAAAGAGTTTACAATATGTTTTATACTTGACGCGATTAGTAGAAAGTATTTTACTACAGATACTTCATGGCTTTGGGATATAGATTTTGAAAAACTAGATAATCCTTTAGTTAAGAAAATAGTTCTAGCTGGCAAATATTCTCCTGATTTAGCTATTAGGTTTAATTATACAAATATTGATAAAGATAAAATAGTTAAAACATCTGATTTAGATGAGATGATGAAAATACTAAATAAAGAAGAAAATGATGTTTATGTTCTAACTTGTTTTGCAGATAGAATGAAGTTTATAGAAAGGGCTCGTAAATAATGAGAATAAATATATTACATTTATATTATGATTTAATGAATCTTTATGGAGGATATGCGAATGTATTACTACTTTCTAAACATTTAAGAGATCAAGGTTTTGAGGTCAATGTAGATAAAAAGACTCTTGGCGAAGTGATTAATTTTAACAATTATGATTTTATCTTTATTGGCGAAGGAACTGAAAGAAATAGAGATTTAATTTTAAGAGATTTAGTTCGCTACAAAGATGATCTTGTTAAGTTTATAGACGAAAATAAGCTTTTATTAATGACAGGTATCACTTATGAGATTCTTGGTAAAGCAATTGATAATGATGAAGCTCTTGGTTTATTTGATTTTAGGACTATATCAACTAAGAATAGAATTACAAGTGATGTTATACTTACCTGTGATTTTCTAAGTAAGAAAACAGTCGGGTTTATTAATACTTCATCTAAAGTTACAGATAACAAACATCCTTTGTTTAAGATAGTTAAGATTTCTGGCGAGAGTGAAGAAAAAATAGATTTTGTAAATGAAGGCTTTCACTACAAGAATGTTTTTGGAACATTTATTACTGGACCTATACTTGTAAGAAATCCACATATTCTTAAGTATTTTGTTGATGTCTTGGGAAAGCAAAAAATGAGTGATTTTAAATATAAAGAAATTAGCTATAAAGATGAGGAAGATAGTTATAATTTAGCAATCAGTGAATTAGAAAAGTAATGAATGAGGTTAATCATTCATTACTTTCTTTTAAGTCTTTTAAATACTCTATTCTGTAGTTAATACCTTTTACCACTTTGTCTATTCTATCTTCAGACATATCAGTATACATAATATATTCGTGGAGTGTATTATTTAATATGTTTGGAATGTCATTTAATTTATCTAAGTCATACAAGCTTAAGTCAATATATTTAATTAAATCCGAGAATCTTGCATTAATATTATTAAATAGTTTGTATTTACCATTAGTAAAATCAAGTTCCATCAATGTTTTGTCGCAACAAAGCCCCTGACCATTATCAAATATGGGCATAGTTTTTTCTATTTTTAATGTTTCTACATTTCTAATTACACCATAGTTTTTCATATGCCTATCATAGTTCATCATTATATAATCAATCAAATACATATTAGATAGTTCTTTTTCTGGATCCGTTATACCCATGTCCCTCAAAAGGTTTATATAATGGGTATAATCGCTGTCATTATTACTTTGTTTTTTACTAGTAAAAATATCATAAGCTGAAATAATTTCTTCATTACTATTTAATGCATTATCACAAACAGATACTAATTTATTATTATAAGTAGTAATCTTATAAGAAACATGATCTATGTTTAGTCTATCACATATTAAAGATGCGATATACTCATTAATTGGTTCTTGATTAGCTAAAGCGTAAGTTCCTTTCATAAGTTTTCGCTTTCCTTCATCTATGAGCCAAGCTTTAGAAAGCATACCATCAGTTGTGTTATTAGGAGAGGCCAAACTTACTCTATGTTCTATGTTAGAAGAATATGTAACTTCCAAATATCCTAAATACTCAAAGTCGTTGTCAAAAAAGTTTATATTCTCCCAAAGGACATCGCTGTTTTCTTCTTTAATCCAATATTGATCTGACAAAGATAATCCAAATGATTTAAGCAAGAGTTCTTCTGGATATGAAACGCCTATGTTCTCAAGTAAACTGCGCAAATCTTTTCTCCAAGATGGTATTCCTCTTCCTTTAAACCATTCATTTAATGCTTTAGAAACATTTTTAGATTTATCATTATATGCATTATAAACTTGCATAGGGGCATATTCTATATTGTATATTTCTATTATATCTTTAAATGTATTATCATCCATTTCCGCTTTTAATACTTCGGTATTTTTATTCATTAATATTACATTCATATAAATATTGTCTCCTTTTTGTTTTTTATTTCATTATTTTTTTGTATTTTGCAAGTAGCCCTTCCTTTTTAGTTACAAATGATGGTTTAACTTGATAAACTCCTGGAAAACAGTTACCTTCTACTATTACTGGGCCGTTTTTGCTAATTGCAACATCCCAGCCAACATAGCCAATTTCAGGAACTACTTTTGCACATTCTTCTACTAATTTAACAGCTTCTTGAAACTCAGGAACTTCAAAACCAATTATTTCTTTCTTTGATAATGGATGCACTTTGTATATGTTGTCTTCTCTATCTATCGCAGGAGCAAAAACCTTACCTTTGTCATCTACAAACGTGTACATTCCTCCATTTGAAAAGTTATCTATTACTCCACCATTACCTATTTTTAGGACTGCCTGCAAAAAATAGGATTTTCCATCTTTATAGAAAGTAAACATTCTTAAAGTATTAACTGATTTATCGTATAATGTATTCATTTTTTCATTCTGAACAATTACTTCTTCAATTAGTAGTTGTTTGTTTTTAATTAGATTATCATAAACTTTTTTGGCATCTTTTTCATTAATGAAGGAGAACTTTTCTATTCCTTCGCCGCCTGAAGCATCAATTGGTTTAACAATAATATCTTTATGTTTCTTAAAAAACTTTAAAAAATCATTAAAGCTTTTATCTTCTAGATATAGATATTCTCTTTTTAAATATTTTGCAAATATTTCATTAAACTTAATTTTATCTTCAAATTTGTAAAAGCTATTTTTATCATTATATTTGCTAACAATTTCATTATTCTTTCTTCTTGTTAAATATGTCTCTCTTTCTTTTTTGTTTAAGTTATAAAACTCAAACTCCTGATAATCATAATATCCTGCTCCATATTTTAAGCCACAGTAAATGATATCAAATAGAGTAAAGAAATAATTCTTGTTAGCTTTTTTTGATATAGACTTACTTATTTTAAACATATTTTTGTAATCTAGTTTTACTATTCTTTCAATCATATATTTTATTCTTTTCATTAGTTTCACCTAACAAAAGTATATCATATTAAAAGGAAAAAAGATAGCAAATAATAGCTACCTTCTTCATCTATCTCATTCTTTGTCTTCCTCCTTGATTTTGAGTATTAGCGTTTTGACTTTCGCTACCGCCTCCTCTCATGTTTCCAGGCATCATGCCTCCTTGCATACCGCCCATCATCTGGTTAGTTATTTGATTTGTTGTTTGACCGTTTACAATAATTGTTCCTCCAGTATATTTAGCTTCCCCGTCATAGTCAAATGGTGATTGTCCAGTTATATTGATTGTTCCTCCATTAACATAAATATTGCCATTAGAGTCTATTGCATCAGTATCACCTTGCCCCATTTTAATTGTTATGTTTCCTCCATTTATTTCAATAGCCACTTCATATAGGTTAGACTTATTTCCGGCATTTATTCCGTCATCACTTGCAGATATATTAATATTGCCATCATTTATTTTTACATATGTTGCTTCTAATCCTTCTGCTGCAGTAATGTTAAGCGTTCCTCCATTTATTTCTAACATTCCATCAGCGTGCAGTGCATCATCCTTGCTATTAATAGTTATAGTACCTTTATTTATTTGAATATTTCCGTTAGAGTGGATACCATCATCTGTAGTGTTTATATCAAATGTACCACCATCTATTTGAATTAGTGTATCAGCTTTTAAACCTTTAGCGGTAGAAGTGATTGCGTTACCTGTTGTTTTAATAGTAAAGTCTCCGCCTTTTATTAGAAGGGTTGTAACCGCTTCAATGCCATCATTTACTGAAGTTATGTTAAATTCTCCACCTTCAATAACAACATATCCTTTATCTTCTTCATTACTATCAGTTGATTTAATAGCATCTCCTCCAGCATTTATAGTAAAATCACCACCAGTAATTACAACGCTGTCTTTACCACGAATAGCATCATCTTTACTTGTTATAGTAATGTTTCCATTATTTATTACTAAATCATCTTTAGATACAATACCGTCTTCATAATTAGCATTTACTATTAATGCTCCTTCTCCTTCAATAAATAAGTCATCTGTAGAATAAATCGCACCGTTTGCTTCGGCATCCGAAAAGCTATATGTACTTGAATCTGTTACTGTATTTGTAGTTCCTTCTTTTAAATAAATTACTACATTTTCTGCATTAGCTACATATATAGCTGGTCCATTTGTACTAGTGATGTTTACTCCATCAAGCACTAATTTAACTGTATCTTCAGTATCAATATATACTGTGGTATTTATTTCTCCTGTTAATGTATATTCTCCTCCAGCTGTTATTTTATAGTCGCTTGTAACTTCTTTGGCACTTAAGTTAGATGTATCAGCACTTGTATTATAGTTAATATTAGATCCACTTATTTCACTAGATGATTTACTCTTACTGTTTAAGTAGAATACTACTCCTACTGCTACTGCTAAAACAGCTACCACTATTATTAAAATTATTGTTTTCTTATTTTTCATATTATAGTCCCTCCTCCATTAATGGGTGTGATAAACTCACTTTTAAATTACCATTTCTCACTCTAATTTCATCAAGAAAAGCTTTTTCTTCTTTAGCATCTTTTAGCTTAACATTATAAGTTAATTCATACATACTGCCCATATTGATTGTTTTGCTTGCAAATAGATTTGCTTCCTTTGTATAAACTTTAAATATATCATCAAATATACTTGTGTAATCCATGTCTTCTGGAACGACTACTTTAAGAACTTTTACTCCACTTTTGTCTTCTCCAAAATTAGATACACTTAATAGCACCGTAAATAATGATATTACTGCTGTTATAAGAGCTGCGAATGCAACATATCCAGTACCACATGCAAGCCCAACTGCCATTGCAAAGAATACATTCATTATCTCTTTAGAATTACCTGGTATAGATCTAAATCTTATAAGACTAAATGATCCAAGTATTGCAATTGATGTTCCAAGATTTCCGTTAACCATCATTATTACTGTACCTATTAAAGCAGGTATTACTGCTAAAGTAATAGCAAAGTTTTTAGAATAAGCACTTGTCTTCATATGAACAAAACTTATTACAAGCCCCAGTAAAAGAGCTGCTCCTATACATTTCACAAAACTGATCAAACTTAAACTTTCTGTTAAAACACTACTAAACATAAACTTTCTCCTCCTTTATTTGTTCGTTAGCATATATTTTCCCATATTTAGAAAATGAAGTTTCGTAAATATTATTCTTTGAAAGAATTCTTGTAAGCCACAATGGATAGTTATTTAATGTTTTAATATCCATTATGTACATATCGTCTTTAAAATATAAACTACCAGCGTCTCCCATTTCTAATCTCAAATCATCTCTCCTACTTCTTATTTTATAGTCAAATGTAATTCTAAGATCTGGTTCATTAAGTGCATCATAACTTTTTCTATCATAAGCAATAAATATCTTTGGTTTTAGATTTTTTGTTTTTATCGTATAATCTATTTCATTTAATATTTGTTTATTGACATCCAAGTTCTTTTCACCTTTCATATATTTATAAAAATCACTTAGTTTAAAGGCTATTCTTCTTTTTCCTACTACACCTTTATATTTCTTTTTGATTTCTAAGAATACTTGTGAATCCATATCAGGGACTATGTAAGATCTAAGTCTTACTTTCTCTTTATATTTTGGTTTTTCAAGTGAAGATATTATCGTATCATCTTTATCAGTATCAAAATATATATTACATATTTTACTATCCGGGTGAATATCTGGTTTTATATATTCACTTAAATCACTAAGTATTTTTTCATACTCACTTTTAGTAAGCAAATACTTTTTTTCAACTCTTTCAAAGTTTTCAATTATCATACTTTTTCTTCCTTTCTGGTTATTATTTTAGTATAGTTTATTGTTAGATTTGTGAAAACATTGTGAAAGTTTTGTGAAAAAGTAAAATAAAAAAAAAGAAGATTACTCTTCTAGTTTAAAGCTGCAATTAATTCAGCTTTTTTCATTGTAGTGTAACCTTCTATACCTTTTTCTTTAGCTAATTCTTTTAACTCAGCAACTGTTTTACTGTTTAAATCATTTGTTTCAGCTTTAGTTTCAGCAGGAGTTTCTTCTTTAACACCCTTACCTTCTAAAGCATCTTTAGCAACTTTTACAAGTTTAGCAAATTCGTTCATATCAACGATTGCAAGTTCAGATAACATTTTTCTGTTAATTTCAACACCAGCTTTGTTTAGTCCATCAATGAACTTAGAATAACTAATTTCATTTTCTCTACAAGCAGCATTTATTCTTGTTATCCATAATTTTCTAAAGTTGCCTTTATTTTTCTTTCTATCGTTGAAACTATATCTTCCAGAATGCATTAATTGTTCTTGTGCAGTCTTATATAGTCTATGTTTACTTCCGAAGTATCCTTTAGCTTGTTTTAATACTTTCTTTCTTCTTTGTCTTGAGACAATTCCACCTTTAACTCTTGTCATTTACTTCTTACCCCCTTAAAGCTTTCTTGTATCTATTTGTATCAGCTTGTGATAAAACAGATCCCTTTCTATGATTTCTATTGAAACTTGTTGGTTTCTTACCAGTTTTGTGGTTAGCACCAGGTTTTCCTATTTTAGTACTTCCACCAGGTCTTACAGTTACTTTTTTAGCTATACCTTTGTGTGTCTTTTGTTTTGGCATTTTTTCTCCTTCTTTCTTTCTATTTTACTTTCGGCGCTACTAAAAGGCTCATACTTCTGCCTTCAAGTTTTGGCTGTTCACTAATCACACCTATTTCACTAAGTCCTTCAGCAAACTTTAATATTACATCTTTACCTAGTTCAGTATGTGCAAGTTGTCTTCCTTTGAATCTTATAGACACTTTAATCTTATGTCCTTTTGTTAAGTATTCTTTGGCGTTTCTAAGCTTAGTTTCAAAGTCATGCGTATCAATAGTTACTGACAAGCGATATTCTTTTAAATCAAGATTTTGCTCTCTTTGCTTCTTCTTTTGTTCTTTTTCTTTCTTGCTCTTTTCATATTTAAACTTGTTATAGTCTATTACTTTAGCAACAGGCATAGGCCCATTACTCATAATTACTAAATCAAGTCCAGCATAATTAGCAAGTGTTAGAGCATCTTCTCTTTTCTTGATACCTAGCTTTTCACCATTAGGTCCGATTACCATCATTTCTTCGGCAGTAATTTGTTCATTCATCTGAACATCATCTTTTTGTTTTGCTATTTTAAAGCACCTCCATAAATTATAAAAAGTGAATGCATGCGCATCCACCCATAAATATAACAAAAACTAAAACATTATTTAGCCTTTTACCTACTAGCCCTTGCTAATCAGGTGAGCGTGGATACACTTCTTTCTCTTTTCACGTATTTAATAATACAATAAAGTTTATGCTTTGTCAAGTAAAAATTCGCAATAAAACTAGAGATTTAGACAAATATTAATTGAAAAATTTAAAAAATAGTTATTATCCTAACTTACAAACAGTAAAAAATGTGGTATTATTTATACACAACCAATTAATTGAACCACATTTTGCTGAACTGATATTTTTAGTTGGAAGCAGTAGTGGCAATTAATTGATTTTTTTATATAAAAATGTTAGGTACATTTGGAAGATTTGGAGTGTTTTATTTTGCTATTTTGGATTAAAACAAAGAAGAAACTTATTTGATTTCTTCTAATTTAACACTTACTAATTTACTTACACCACTTTCTTGCATTGTTATACCATAAAGTAGATCTAAGTATTCCATAGTTTTCTTTTTATGGGTTATAACAAACATATTTACATGGCGCACATGATATTTGCAAATAATTATGTAGTTAATAATATAAAATGTCATAAAAATTAAATCTTTATTTTTAATTAAAATGTCAGAACTATAATAAGTGTTTTGATTTAGTA
>CADBRE010000076.1 GCA_902797005.1 uncultured Erysipelotrichaceae bacterium
AAAGTTTGTAACAAAATATAAAAACACTTCTATAATAAAGTAGAGGTGTTTTATAATGCATAATACTTATATGCCTAGAAGCTTTAGTTATAAAAAGGATGATAGGTTTGTGCCATTTGCTGGACCATTTTTACTTGGTGCTTTAACTGGTGGAGTGGCTGTTGGTGCTTTAGGACCAAGACCAAGACCAAATTATTATTACCCACCAAGACCTTATTATTATCCATATTACTAAGCTATAGAGGAATCCTTATTTTACAAGTGGTTCCTTTTCCTTTTTTTGAAGAGTAAAAAAGTGTACCCTTATGAGCATTTATAATCTCTTTACTTAGACTTACTCCGAGCCCTGTTCCATATGGTTTTGTGGTGTAGAATGGTTCTTTTATCTTTTCAAGTACTTCTTTATCCATTCCTGACCCATTATCTTTTACATATACAAATACGCTGGTAGAAGAGGTAAATACAACTGTTTTAACACTAGTGCTGTTTGCTTCTGCTGCATTTTTAAGTATATTCAATATAACTTGTTTGAGTCTATTGTAGTCTCCAAGAATATATACATCTTCTTCTATTTCAAAAGTATAATTTATATGGTTATCTAAGAAGAAAGGTACTATTATGTCTTTTACTTCTTCAAATAGTTCATTAAGGCATATCTCTTCAATTACAAGTTTAATTTTGCTAAACTCTTTAAAGTCATCTAGTAGGTTTAGTGTTCTATTTACTTCGCTATTGATGATGCTTAAGTATCTTATAGATTTTTCTTTATTGTCTATGTTGAACATATCTAAATATCCCTTAACAACACAAAGAGGATTCTTTATTTCGTGTGTTATTTTGAATAGATTAAGTTTTAAGTTTTTTTCTTTTTCAAACTCTTTTAGTGTTGTGTGCATGTGCATTATGTTATCTGCTTCTTCAACTAAAAAGCTTATTATTTTTATGTTTATTATATATATTATTATTGATATTAGATTAAAAATTATTTCATTGCTTATTATCATATTTGCTATTAAAGTTAATGTTATTATTAAGATAGACATATTTATTAAGAAAGTATTACTCTTTACTTTAAAGTTATAAATGTAATAAATAATATAAAGACATATGAAGCAAGAGAGTGTTATATATGGAGAGTAGTTTAATGTGTTTACTAAGTATTCACCTAAGATTAGACTCATTAAAAATGCATCAATGCTTTTCTTGTAGATAAATGCTATTATTAATGGAGTTATAATTGATACGAACTGATATGTTGAAGGAATACAATCTTTATATATTATAGATAAATATAATGATATAAATAGTGTTATTGATAATATAACATCGTTTTTTTCTCTTTTTAGATTTTGATTATATAGAGAATAGTATTGATAAATTAGTATAGGGAATAGTACAAGTATGTCATTTATTATTAAAGTTTCTATAGTTAACATTTTAATCACCAAGTATAGTTTATCAAAAAATATTGTTAAAAATGCAATTCATTGTCGAAATGGCTGATATTTTGCACGAAAATGTCGATTATTGATTGTTTTCCCTTTTAATTTGTGATAGAATAACCTCTGCAAGGAGAAAGAAATATGATAGATTACAATGAATTAGATAAGTTTTATACTGGAGTTGCTTTTTCGGTTTATGTTGGTGAAAATGGTGGAATATTTTTAGATAAAGAATATAATACATTATTTTATAAATTAGATAATGAACACTACGCTGATGTTAACCATAAGGGAAAAGTGGCAAAATTATTAAGAAGAGAAGGGATAATTACATCTAATTATATAGTTCCTGAATACAGCTTACAGCAAGTAGAAAGTATTGCAGATGTTAGATATGCCTCTGGTATAGTAAAAAGGTTAAGATTTAACCCTTCTAATTATACTATTAGTAAATAAAATAAATAAGTAAACTCATTTGAGTTTACTTATTTTAAATCTTTAATATATCTTTTTAACTTTTTGCTATTAGGGCCCATTATAATTTTGAACTCATTTTCTATTTCAACTATTCCTTTAGCGCCTAGCCCTTGGATAGAGTCCTTATCTACTAAAGATGGATCTTTAACCTTAACATTTAATCTAGATAAGTTTTCGTTAACTTCTAAAATATTGTCTTTACCACCTAGATAGTTAATTAACTTATTTATTTTTAAAGCAAAGTCCTTTTTATTAATTTTTACTACTATAATAGATATTAATATTAAAACAGCTATTATTATTAAATAATCTAAATAATCCATTTATTTATCACTTCCTACTTAATTATACTATTATTTGTTTAAAAAATAAATAATAAGTTGTGTTAGTATACATATTGTTCAAAATAAAATACAAGAATATTTTGTTGACTATCGACATAAATTATGATAAAATGGTTACGTTTGTAGAAATCTTTCTCTACAACCGCTCAGAATAGGTTACTAAAAGCATATGCTTACCTTAAAGGCGAGTCTTATTGAAGGAGGGAAAATAATGAAAGCAATATTCGTAACTGGTGGAAAACAATATTTAGTTTCTGAAAACGATGAATTATATGTTGAGAAATTAGAAGAGGAAGCTGGAAAAGAAGTTGTATTTGATGAAGTTCTTTATGTTGATGGTAAAATTGGTACACCAACTGTAAAAGGAGCTAAAGTAGTAGCTGAAGTTATTAAACATGGTAAACAAAAGAAAGTTATAGTATTCAAATACAAAAATAAAACTAAGTCATCTAGAAAGAAACAAGGTCATAGACAACCTTATACTAAGATTCAAATTAAGAAAATCGAAGTGAAGTAAGATGATTAACGCATATTTTAAAAGAAATAATGGTGTTATAGAAGAAATTAAAATATCAGGACATGCTAAGTATGATGATTACGGGAAAGATATAGTATGTGCTGGAGTGAGTGCTTCTCTAATAACTACTGTCAATGCAATTTTGTCTTTTGATAAAAATGCTATTGAATATAATGATGGTAATAACTTTGAGTTAAAGAATATAAAGCAAGATAATGTAACTAATATACTTCTTGATAATTTACATAGAACTTTAAAAGAAATAGAGAATACTTACAAAAACAATATTAAAGTTAAGGAGGACTAGAAATGAAATTCATGAGTTTAGATTTACAATTATTCGCATCTAAAAAAGGTGTTGGTTCAACTAAGAATGGTAGAGACTCTGCTGGTCGTAGGCTTGGCGCTAAGAAAAGCGATGGAGAGTTTGCAAATACTGGAAGCATAATCTATCGTCAAAGAGGAACAAAAATCTATCCTGGTACTAACTGTGGAATGGGTAAAGATCATACTTTATTTGCACTTGTAGATGGAATAGTTAAATACGAAAGAAAAGGAAAAGATAAGAAACAAGCAAGCGTTTATCCTGTAGCATAAACGCTTTTTGTAAATTAATAAGATAGATGTGATGAAAACGTTTTTAATAGATAAGAAACAAACACTTAGTATTGATGGAACATGCTGGCTTGTAGCCTATATTAATTATATAAGTAGTGTTACGGATATTCACTTAAGTTTTTATAAATGTCTGTGCATAAATAGAATACTAAGATACAAATCTTTAATCGAATTAATAGAAGATGAAACTGAACTTGAAAAACATCCTGAACTGTTTGAAGTATTAACAAGTTTTGAAGGAAGTGTTTTTGATATCATAGATTTATTAAATTACGAATTGGAAGGTTTCAATGAAAGAGAATATTCAGATGAAGACATATATCTTAGTAATGAATTAATAAAGTTTAAACTTGCATATTTAATTGACCACAAGGATTCAAAAGAAGAGATTTTAAAAGAAATAAATACAATTCTAGATAATGTTTATGGAACACATACAATTAATTATAGGCAACGCAAACACAATACAATTCAAATCATATCATATGATACAGCATTACTTAACAAAACAAATTACAAATTTAAAACAAATAATCTGTTTAGTAATGATATTAGTTTTTATAATTATAATGACTCAAATGCATTAATAGATATTATCGAGAAAAGATTAGCTAATAATCAAGTTACATTAATTAGCTTTGATTTAAATAAATCTTTTTTGGGAAAAAGAAAACTTATATATATGAGTGAAATAAGTAATAATATATTTAATAAATATTTTGGCGTTAGCAATCATTACTTGATAATTACTAGTCAAAGGAAACTAAGTGGTGTGACATTTTATAAAGTACAAGATGTATATGAAACCCAATCATATGATTATATACAAAAAGAGTATATCAAACATTTTATTAATTGTATTATAGTTGAAGATATGATTGAAGGAAAATGCATTTCATTGAATGCTATAGATTATTTAGAAGGAGTATATGATGGAAATATCTAAGAATAATGCTATATTTAAGGAAATAAAAGAAATTAAAAGAAAAAA
>CADBRE010000077.1 GCA_902797005.1 uncultured Erysipelotrichaceae bacterium
AATAATTATGAACAATAAAATTGTTACTAAGGCTATTAACCATTTCTCTCTTTTATTCATTCTAATCGCCTCCTTTTTAACCCCCTAGAGAATTAAAAATTAGGCTACCACCCAACATACTAAATGTTCCGTAGTTAATATGATAACAGAGGGAATTGTTAAAGTCAACAATAAAATAAAAATAATTGTTTGCCAAAATTAAAAATTGGAAAACTATTGGCAAAGAGAAATAATTATGTTATAATTTATAACGAAAACGAAGAAAAGTAAGAGTAAGTTACGTATCTTTTATAGAGAGTTAGCGTTTGGTGGAAGCTAATAAAGGTTATAACTGAAGGTAGACTTTGAGTGTTTATTTGAAATAAGAGTAGAATAGAACGATTAATGCACGTTAAAGCATATGAGAATAAATTAAGGTGGTACCACGATAATTTCGTCCTTTGGTTACCATCTTTTTTGTTTATAGTATTTGAGGAGGTAATGTAAATGTTAGATACTAAGTATAATCACAAAATAGTAGAAGAAGGAAAGTATGAAAAGTGGCTTAAGAATAAGTATTTTGAAAGTGGAGATACTTCTAAAAAGCCTTATAGTATAGTTATACCGCCACCCAATGTAACAGGTAAGCTTCATTTAGGGCATGCTTGGGATACAACGCTTCAAGACATAATCATTAGATTTAAAAGAATGCAAGGTTTTGATGCTTTGTGGGTTCCAGGAATGGATCATGCAGGTATAGCAACTCAAGCTAAAATAGATGCTAAACTTAAGAGTGAAGGAATTAATCCTAGAAGTATGGATAGAGAAGAGTGGCTTAAAGTTGCTTGGGAGTGGAAGAGAGAATATGCTGAAAATATCCATAAACAATGGGCTAAGATGGGACTTTCATTAGATTATACAAAAGAAAGATTTACTTTAGATGAAGGACTTTCTAATGCTGTTAAAGAAGTGTTTGTAAAGCTATATAATGAAGGATTAATCTACAGAGGAGAGAGAATTATAAACTGGGATCCAGAAGCTATGACAGCACTTTCTAATGAAGAGGTTGAATATAAAGATGTTCCTGGTGCTTTCTATCATATTAAATATTTTATAGAAGGAACAGAAGAGTTTTTAGAAGTAGCTACAACAAGACCAGAAACTCTATTTGGAGATACTGCAGTAGCTGTTAATCCGGAAGACGAAAGATACATGCACTTAATAGGCAAGAATGTAGTTCTTCCTATTGTTAATAAGTTAATACCTATCGTTGGGGATGAACACGCTGATCCTGAGTTTGGAACAGGTGTAGTTAAAATAACTCCAGCACATGACCCTAATGACTTTGAAGTTGGTAATAGACACAATTTAGAGAGTATAGTTGTTATTAATCCAGATGGAACTATGAATGAAAAAGCTGGTAAATATTCTGGCATGGATAGATTTGAAGCAAGAAAAGCTTTAGTTAAAGATTTAGAAGAAGCTGGCCTATTAATAAGTGTTGAAGAGATTACACATAATGTTGGACACTCTGAAAGAACTGGTGTAATGGTCGAGCCTTACTTATCTAAGCAATGGTTTGTTAAGATGAGACCACTTGCTGATAAGGTATTAGAAAATCAGAAAAACAGTGAAACTAAGGTTAACTTTGTTCCTGAAAGATTTGAAAAGATAATGAACCACTGGATGGAAATAACATATGACTGGTGTATATCTAGACAACTTTGGTGGGGACACAGAATTCCTGCTTGGTATAGAGGCGAAGAAGTTTATGTTGGAGTTAATGCTCCTGAAGGTGAGGGCTGGGTACAAGAAGTAGATGTACTAGACACTTGGTTTAGCAGTGCGCTTTGGCCATTTAGTACACTAGGCTGGCCTGAAAAAACTGATTTATTAGATAGATATTACCCTAATAATGTATTGGTTACTGGTTATGATATTATACCTTTCTGGGTTAATAGAATGACTTTTCAAGGGCTTCATTTTACTAATGAAAGACCATTTAAAGACTGCTTAATTCATGGGCTTATTCGTGATAAAGAAGGAAGAAAAATGTCTAAGAGCCTAGGTAACGGAGTAGATCCGATGGATGTTATTGAAGAGTATGGATGTGACGCACTTAGATATTTCTTAACAACTTCTACCGCTCAGGGTATGGATTTAAGATACGATGAAGAAAAAGTTAAGAGTACTTGGAACTTTATTAATAAACTATGGAATGCATCTAGATTCTGTTTAATGAATATTGAAGATTTAAAAGAATATGACTTTAGTGAAATAGATTCTAAAGATAAGTGGATACTAAGTAAACTAAATAAAGTAATAGCAAGTGTTACTGACTCAATGGAAAAGTATGAATTTAATAATGCTGGTAGTGAACTATATAGTTTTATATGGGAAGACTTCTGTGATTCTTATATTGAAATGAGTAAGTTCAGTTTAGACAAAGTTTCTACAAAATCTACACTTTGTTATACAATAAATGCTATTTTAAAGATGCTTCATCCATTTATGCCTTATGTTACAGATGAAATATATGATATGCTTCCAGTTAAAGATGCAGAGAATATTATGATAAGTTCTTATCCTGTAGTTAACAATGATTTTAACTTTAATGACGAAGAAACTTTAATAGAAGAGACTATTACTTTTATAGCGGCATTTAGAAATGTTAAACAAGAAAATGGAATTAGTAAAGATGCTAAAGTAAGACTATTAAATAATGAAGATTATGGTTTGATTTGTAAGATGCTAAAGATTCAAGATAATTTAGTTAATGAAGATTTGGGTATTACTAGCTATAGTGTTCAAGCTGGTAGATTTAAAGCTACTATATTCTATGAAAAAGAAGTTACTGAAGAAGATAAGGCTTTACTAGAAAAACAAATAGAGAGTTTAAAGATGAGCATAAAGAAACGAGAAGGACTTTTATCTAATCAAGGATTTGTAAGCAAAGCACCTGCTAATTTAGTAGAAGAAGAAAAGAAGAAATTAGAAGAAGAGAAGAAATTACTAGAAAGCTTAGAAAAGTAATTTCTTTTTTCTTTATGTGTCATAGCTATAATAGTTAAGGAACGATTTGACACATGAAATCTATTGCTTTATAATAATGTTGTTTTGTTCAGGAGGTGGAAATATCATGAGTGATTTAATGACTTTGATAATAAAGGGAATTGAAGAAAAGAAAACTGTTAATCAAATATGCGAAGAATTAAATTTAACTAGAAAAAAACTTTATTATTATATGATGCTTTTAAAAAATAGAGGTTATGCATATAAAAGTAAGTATTATTGTAATGGAGAAATACTTTATGATTACGATTCTTTTCAATCAATAAATATGTATAATAATTTTGATAATTTGGAAGTTTTAATGGGCCAGGAGAATACTACTTTAAAAACTTTGGTTATTTCTGACTTACATTTCGGTAATGAATTTGAAAGAATAGATTTGATTAATGAAATATATGACTATGCAATTAAGAATGATATTCATATTATTTTATGTTGTGGAGACTTACTAGATGGAACTTTTACTCATGAAAGACAAATAATTGAGGGTGTAAAACAAATAGAATATTTTATTAAGAATTATCCATATGATAAAAATATAATTACTCTTTCAGTATTAGGAGATCATGATTTCAGTATATTAAGAGAATATAATTACGATCCTAGAGAAATAATAATGAGACATAGACATGATATTGGCATAGGTGGCTATAATTATTCTTATGTTCGTATAAAAAAAGAAATTATAAGCTTGCATCATCATTTAAATGGAAGCAAAAAGACAAATAATGGTAAGATTACTTTGAATGGCCATCTTCATACTTTTTCAACAAGATTTATTAATCAAAATAATTTAGATATCGTTGTACCTGCTTTATGTGATATTAATACAGTAACTCCTTCAGCAATTGAAATGTGCTTAGATTTTGAAAGTGGAAAAGTAAAAACTGTTAATTTGAAGCAATTAATGGTTATTAACGGAAATGTTGTACCAGTTAATGAAATAGAATATATGATGAAATGGCCTCATACTAATGCAGCAGAAGATGTAGAAGTAGATAATTCTAAAAAGTTAATTTTGTAATTCGGTAAGTGTGTTAGATAGAAAAATAAGAGTGAAGACAAATTAAAATGTACCCATTATACATAAACAAAATAAAGTAGCTTCAATAATTCTAAATTTATTCTTAATAGCAAAGTATTTATCTAAACCAAATATTATAAATGTAATAATATTTATTATAACTAAATATATAACTAAATATATAATTAAATATTTCATAAATTACCTACTCTTATTTATTTCATTCATAATATCTAATTCTTCTTGCAAACTCTTTAAACCAAATCCATTTCTTCTTAAATCTACTTCTTCTATATCTTTAATAGGATATAATTCCCAACTAAAATCACTATTAGTTTTAAATTGAGTTCCATATAATTGTTCTTTTCCTTCAAGAACTAACATTCTATCTATTAACTTAGCTAATTGTTCTCTAGAAATATTTCCTTTTTCACATTCTTTTTCCATTAATGGATAAAACTCTTGTTGTGTTTTTAAATCAGAATGTTGTACTATTATCCATAATGTTTGATTAGCTATAGTGCCTATTTCATTTGCACTAAGCCAACCAAACTTATTAACTATTTTTTTGACAACTTCAACATATTCACTATTTAATTTCATTGTTTCATTATGAGAACTAGCATATTCATTTGAATCAAGTCCATATTGTAATGCAACTTCTCCTTCATTTCTCAAAGATAATTGATCTAATTCAAATAAGTATTCTAATAATTTTCTAACATCATCATTACTTTTACAATCATCAACAAGTTCAATTAATAGTTTCATATTATCACCTACATTAATTATATCATAATCATTCTTTGCATGTCATCTACTGTAATAATTATAAAAAATCAAAAATTATATTGTTATCAACTGAAAGGTTGCTCTCTTCAGTTAGAAGATACCGAATGGTGTTAAACCATTTAAATGAACTTCACTGTTTTAAATACTCTATTATCTCTTTATCTTTAATCTCTAAACACTTTATTAACTTTTTTAATGTTGAAAGCCTTGGATCACTTTGATAGTTTTCTAATCTCTGTACTTGTCTAGGAGTAATATCTAACATCTCAGCAAGTTCTTCTTGTGTTATCAAATGTTAGTATTGCTTATCAAGTTAGGCCTGCTCTTTCGCTAAAGGCAGATACAAAATGGCTATCAGGTAACGGCACAATTGATAGTCCATATCAAGTAAAATTAGAAAATTAAATTAGTAAGCCAAACTTGGTTTACTTTTTTTCTATATTATTTTATAATTAAAAGGCGAGGCTTAATTATGAAAATAATTGATAGATTAAAAGATATTAGATATAAAGAATGTAATAGTACTGCTAAGGAAATAGCTAGTAAAACTGATAAGAATAAGATTTCTATTCTTTTTGACATGGCTAAATGTAATATTAAATATGG
>CADBRE010000078.1 GCA_902797005.1 uncultured Erysipelotrichaceae bacterium
AAGCATCTATTCCCATACCTATCATATTTATTTTCCTTTCAACTAAAAAAGGAGACTTATATTTCTATAAATCTCCTTTAATAATTACAAACATCTTTTTTCAAATTCAGCTTTATATATATCTACATAATTATCTTTAACCCAATTTTCCCATTCCTTAAAAAATGGTCTAGGTGGTCTATTACCACTTTCTCCAAACATACTTGTTTCCCAACCATTTTCAATAACGTCTATATATTCTTGTATATTGAGTTTATATAAGTTAGGACTAACGTGTTGATAAAAAGGTCTGCCACGATAAGTCATATCTTCACCTAAATACGGACTTATAGTGCCTTCTATATAACCTTTTTTAGCTTTAATACCACCAATACCCCAAATCTTTTTTAGGTCTTCTGTTCTCACATATTCGCTATTCTCAGATTCATCTATTGCTTGATAAACATTTTCATCTATTATTTCAATAAGTTTATCTAGTAGTATTTCCAATGTGGCTTCCATAGCTTCTTTACCAATACTATATAAAGCTCTTTCCATAGCATCAATTGTTTTAAATGACTTACTTGCCATCCTTATCAACTACTTCCTTTATCTGTTTAAGAAACTCATCTAACTTAAAATTCTTTAAGTCTTTTGGAAGTTTCTTCATTGATTTTTCCAACTTAGCACTCATAGTATCAATAAATCCTTCAAGTTGATTTTCAATACTATGTTCTTCTTTATAAATCTTGTCAATAATATCATAATTAATTACTTCATCTTCTAACTTAATTCCATGAGATATAACAAAATCATAAGCATCATTACAAGTTTCAAATTCTTTAGTTAATTCTTCATCAAAAACAAATTGAACGATTAAGCCGTTCTTAACAATCTCTCTGCTATAAACTTCTTTAATATTAGATAATTCATTAAGAATATATCCAATTTCTGTACTTGTTAAATAATTCTTTGTAAGTTTCATAATTTAATTCTCCTTAATATGTACTGAGACTTCAATAGAAGCCTCATAAATCTTATTTATTGTCATTTTCCTTACGGACTAATTCTTCATAGAAAGTCTTGGCTTCATCACAAGTAACCATAAAAAGAAATGGTTTATTTGTTCTTTTTAGTAGTAACTTTAACTTATCACCAAAACGATTAGACCTTCTATCAATTTCAGACAAATAATAGTCAGTAGTCAACTTCTAAAGAGCCTCCTCTCTATTTTATATTTTTAATAAATTTGTTATAACATAAACTAAAGCTCCTAATGCCATAATAATAGTAAACCAATTACGTTTAACCCAAGTCATTATATCCACCTTAGACTTTTCGTCTATTTCATCAATTCTATTATTAACTCTCTCAAACTTGGCATTTACTTTTTGTGTGGTTTCTTCCATTTTAGCATTAAGGTTACTTACAGCTTCAGTAAGTTCGCCTGATATTTTATTTCCCTCTCTTAAAGATTGAGTCATTTCATACATACATTGTTTCATAGAGTCCATAGTATCAGACAATTTTTGATTATTTTCAACTGATTGTCTAGTTAAGACTGTATTTTCAGTTAAATTAAGTTTAATCTCATTTATATCCTTTTCTAGCATAGGTATCTTATTATGCTCCAAAAACTCTAATCTTCCCTCAATATTGTCCATTTTGTTTTGTCCTTTTCTATTATTTAAATATATAACTTTTCGTTCTTAAACAATAGTAAATCAACCATTACTATTGATAACAATATACATTTGCATAATTCATACATTTGTATATAATATGCTATAATAGATATAATTAAATATATCAATATAACAATAACTGCTCTTGTGAAATGCCAATCGGCATTTTTGTCTTTATAATCAGTATTTAATTCCACAGGTGCTTTCTTATATATATCAAATGAACAATATATACTTAGTAAAAACACAGCCCATACAGATATATTAATAGATATAATACCAAATATTATAAGTATAACAGAACTGACAATAAAGCATTTTATATTAGTATGACAATGAAAGCCCATAGTATAATTTCTTAATACAGATATTAACACCGTCATTAATAAAATTTGCCATGTAAGCCCACATATATAGCCTATAATAAATAATCCACCAAATGTTAAAAACAAATAAACACCACAAGTAATATAATACGCTAAATCATGATTATTTGTTTTTAATATAATATAATTCTGTATTCGCTCTAACATATAACACCTTCAATTTAAAAGTAGGGGATATTAACCCCTACTTTTTTTAACATTATTTAATTACTTTCTTACTACGCCACCAAGTACAACCTTCATTTTTATTTCGCCTCCCCCATATTTCTATTATTATTATTTCTATAATTCTTAATGGAATCATTATACAAAATAGTTTAATTCTTTCTATAATGTCTAAGCTAAATAAACCATTAAATTTAAATAAAGATTGTATAATAACTCCATATATTATTTCTATTATAAAAAATAATAACATAGCTTTAATACATAACTTAAGATAATAACGATATATTTTTATTTGATTTAATACATACAAGAATATAGACATCCAAATTACCATAACTATTTGGTATATTACATTAGGTATTAACTGACTTAATAAACAATTAACAAATCCTATTAGTAATATTTGATACCATCTATTCTTCTTACATTTACCAACTTTATTATAAAATTCACAAAATATGTAACCTTCTATTGAACTAAATAGAATAAAGTCAATAAAAATGTTGATTAATAATCTCATAAAAATTTAAAATTTATTATCCTTTGCTATCCACTTAATACAATTCCATATACAGTCATCAGAATATGTTTTCTTTAAGACCATATTTTCCTTTGTATGCTTAGAAAAGCTATGTACTTCACATCTATATATTTCCATAATACATTTGATGCTATTAATCATTACTTTATATTTCTTTAATCCGTTCTCTATAAGTAATGATAGATTACCATATTTATCATAAATAAAATGGTATTTTTGTATATTAAATTTTGTTAATACTTTTTCAGTATATTCTTGATTGTCTTCAAAATTATTTCTATTAAACCAAAGCTCTGTTCTGTCCATAAATTACCTCCTTTATTCAATTTGATTAACCTCACTTTTCTTAATCATATTGTTATATACATCAAGAGCTAAATCTCTATTATTTAAAATATGATTAACAACTGAATCATATTGAATATATGAATCTTCAGATAACTTATTTAGTTGTGCCTTTAGTTCAATATTTAATTTTGTTAATTGTTCTATTCTTAAAGTATTATAAACTCCTATCAATAAACTTATAGTAGTTATAAATACAAAAATAATCCATATTCCTAAATCATCTTTATCTAAGAATAAGAAAGTATTCTTATAATAGCTCTTTGTATAATAGATAAAACATAATACACTTAGAATAGTGAATCCAATATTAACAATCTTTAATAGTATCTTTGACATAACTTATGCCACCTTTCGTATATAATATTTAGTTAATTACTTAACCATAAGATATTATACACAAAAGTTTTAAAATTTTAAAGTGGAATTTTTATTTTTTTAGATAGCTTGGATAATCTCCTTTCTTTGTTTTATTATATGTGTATTATAACACATAAATTTAATTTTGTCAATAGTTTTTTTAACTTACGACTTACTTTTTAAATCGTAAGTAAGTCGTAAGTTATTTTTAATAATATAATTATATCATAATAAAAAGATTTTGTCAATATATTTTTATAGTTATTTTACCAATTTTAAACTAACCGCCCCGTTAAGGACAGTGGGGGATTCGAACCCTTAGTTTCTCCCATCTGCTATAAAATTGAAATCTGTTAAATTTTTATTTAACTTGGTTCAGTATATAAGACTAGGGGCTAGAGCATACTAATGTATGATAGACACCCTAGTACGTTCTAATT
>CADBRE010000079.1 GCA_902797005.1 uncultured Erysipelotrichaceae bacterium
ATGAGCAATTAGAAGATATAGTTGATGAGTTAGAAGCAAATACAGAATTATTTAATGAAATGTAGGTGATAAAATGAAAAAAGAAGACTTGCCAGAGTTTTTGAAGTTGGGCTATACAAAAGAAGAATATGACAGAATGATGGAAAAATTTCCTATATTATCAACTATTGGCATAAATAATATTAAACAAAAGATAGAGGATATGGTAGCTTTAGGATATACACGTGAAGAAGTAATCAAAATGGCAAAGTTCCATCCCAGTTTATATAGTTATAGCATAGAGAACATAAAACAAAAGATAGAAGACATGATTGCTTTGGGTTATACAAGAGAAGAAGTTATTAAAATGACAAAAAAATTGTCTGCTTTGTATGGCTTAAGCATAGAGACCATAAAACAAAAGATAGAAGACATGATTGCTTTGGGTTATACAAGAAAAGAAGTTATTAAAATGACAAAAAAATTGCCTGCTTTGTATGGCTTAAGCATAGAGACCATAAAACAAAAGATAGAAGATATGGTAGCTTTAGGATATACGCGTGAAGAAGTAATTAAAATGACAAAAGTTTTACCGAGCATCTATAGTTACAATATTGAAAATATTAAACAAAAGATAGAAGATATGATTGCTTTAGGCTATACGAGAGAAGAAGTAATAATGATGACTATAGAGTTACCGACTGTATATAGCCTTAATATAGAAAATATAAGACAAAAGATTGAGTATTATAGAGAAATAGGTATTGAAAATATTGTTATAGAAAAAACTAAATTGTTAATGCAGAGTGTTAGCTTGACATATGCGAGAAGAGAGTTTTTACTATCTAAAGGAATTATAGTAAATAATAGAAACTATAGTAAATTATTTTATAACCAAAAAAAATTCGAAAAGCAATTTGGCGTAACAAATAAAGAATTATTAGAAATGTATAGGTATGAAGATTATCTAAATGAAAAGGGAAGAGGTATGATAAAATGAAAAACAAAGCAATAACAAGTAGAGACACTGACTTTGCACAGTGGTATACTGATGTAGTGGAGGCAGCTCGATTAGCAAGATACTCAAATGTAAAGGGATGTACAATATTTGAACCAAATGGATGTGCTATTTGGGAGAGAATAGAAGAAGAACTTGATAAGAAGTTTAAAGAAACTGGACACAAAAATGTTAAGATGCCAATGTTTATACCAGAGGGACTATTAAATAAAGAAGCAGAACTTGTAGAAGGCTTTGCGCCTGAAGTAGCTTGGGTAACAATAGGTGGATCTAAACCATTGGAAGAAAAACTATGTGTTAGGCCTACAAGTGAAACATTATTTAGTGATTACTATAGTGAGGTAGTTCGTTCTTACAAAGATTTACCACTTAAATATAATCAGTGGTGTTCTGTAGTTAGATGGGAAAAAGAAACAAGACCATTTTTAAGAAGTAGAGAGTTCTTTTGGCAAGAAGGGCACACTATTCATGCAACTCAAGAAGAAGCTGAGAAAGAAACTAATGATATGCTTAATGTATATAAAAACTTCTTTGAAGAATATCTGGCAATACCAGTATTAACAGGAAGAAAAACAGAGAAAGAAAAGTTTGCTGGAGCTGAATACACATTAACAATTGAAGCTTTAATGCACAATGGAGTAGCGCTTCAAAGTGGAACATCTCACTATTTTGGACAAAAGTTTTCTAAAGCTTATGATATAAAGTTCTTAAATAAAAATAATGAATGGGAATATGCATATCAAACATCATGGGGAGTATCAAATAGAATGATTGGTGCTTTAATAATGGTTCATGGTGATGACAATGGGCTAGTGCTTCCTCCAAAAATCGCACCAACTAAAGTTGGAATTATACCAATTGGAAAAGACGAGAATATCTTATCACTTGCTAGAGAATTAGAAGCTAAACTAAAAGCTAACAACATATCTTGTGAAGTAGATGATTCAGATAAGACACCTGGATTTAAATTTGCAGAAGCTGAAGTTAATGGAATTCCAGTAAGAGTAGAAATCGGACAAAGAGATTTGGATAATGGTTTTGTTACTTTAGTAAGAAGAGATACTAGAGAAAAAATAACGGTAGGAGTTAATGAAGATATAATTCCAGTTATAAATGAACTACTAGATAGCATTCAAAAGAACTTATTTACTAAAGCAAAAGAGAGAATGGAAGAGATGACTTACACTGCACATTCTTTTGATGAAATAATAGATATAATTAATACACATCCAGGATTTGTAAAGACAGACTGGTGTGGAGAAGAAGCCTGTGAATTAAAACTAAAAGATGCAAGAGGAATAAAGAGTAGATGCATACTTGAAAATGAAAAAGAAATTGATGGAGTTTGCCCAATATGTGGTAAGAAAAGCAAGTGTGTTATTGTTTGGGGTATTCAATACTAATGGATTTTAAGGGTGTTAAATGGAATAACAAAACATATAATGAACTAATTAAATACCTAAACTCTTTAAGCAGTAGTTCTTATAAAGATTTTAATAAAAAAATAGTTAACTCTAAGTATGAAGTATTGGGAGTAAGTGTTCCTGTGTTAAAAAAACTTGCTAAGGAACTAAGTAAGACTGATTACAAAAGTTTATTAAAATTAATGAAGTTTAATAGTTATGAAGAAGTTATACTGGCTTTTCTAATAATATCTAACATTAAAGATTACAAAGAAGCAACAAACTATTTAAAAGAATATATAAAATATATAGATTCTTGGGGTGTTACTGATACATTTGCTTCTTCCTTTAAAATTGTTAAAAAGAATAAGGAACAAACTCTATTGCTTATAGACGAGCTAATCAAAGATGAATATACATTTTCTAAAAGATTAGGTTATATTTTACTACTTGATTATTATATAGATAGAGAACACCTGCGATTAATATTTGACTATATAAAAAAAGAAGAATCTAAAGAGTACTATGTACAAATGGCTATTAGCTGGTTACTTTCAGTTATGTATGTTAAATATACAAATGAAACATATGACTTTTTAAAAGATAGTAATTTAGATGATTTTGTTGTTAGAAAAACCGTAAGTAAAGTTCAGGATTCTTTTAGAGTGAGCAAGGAAGATAAAGAAAGAATTAAAACAATATTAAAAGATATGTGAAACTTAATCACATATCTTATTTTTTCTTCATACTAGTAAATGTAACTATTAATGCTGCTATTAGTACATATAGATAAAAGTTAATACCTCTTGTAAGTAATAAGGAAGATCCTATAAGCTCTTTTGGATAAGCAATAGAATAAATGTGTAAGAAAATACTTTCACTAATTCCAACACTACCTGGAAGAGGAATAAATGATACAGTCGTATAAAGAACTGCCTGCATCGCTATAAACCTAAATATACTTACAGTTTCAAAACCAAATGACCTATAAACAAA
>CADBRE010000080.1 GCA_902797005.1 uncultured Erysipelotrichaceae bacterium
GTTTTATCTTACTATCTATTGTAGTATTCAACTATTAGAGATTCATTAATTTCAGCATTAAGTTCTTCTCTTTCAGGGTATCTTACATAAGTACCTTCTTTTTTCTTAGAATCAAATGTAACATAACTAACTTTGTTTGTATTATTTTCTAAACATTCGTTAATTACTGGATGATTCATAGATGATTCTTTAACGCTTACTTTGTCTCCTGGTTTAACTTGGTAAGATGGGATATCTACTGATTTTCCATTTACTAAAATGTGTCCGTGGTTAACAATTTGTCTTGCAGCGCGTCTTGTTTTAGCAAGTCCCATACGATATACTAAGTTATCAAGTCTGCTTTCTAACATAATTAATAGGTTAGTACCATGCATTCCTTCTTTTTTACCAGCAAGTTCAAAAGTTCTTTTAAATTGCTTTTCAGTAAGTCCATACATAATTCTTACCTTTTGTTTTTCAGCTAATTGGATTCCGTATTCGCTTAGTTTCTTTCTGCTTGTTCCATGTTGTCCTGGAGCAGAAGTTCTTTTTCTAAGTTCTTTACCAGTTTCAAGAGTTGAAAAACCTAATCTTCTAGATTTCTTAAAAGCAGGTCCTGTGTATCTTGACATATAAACTCCTCCTTTTTCAAATATTTGAAAGAGATGTTTATCCATATTCTCATAAATAGGGTGTTTATCCAAAGGTTTTCACTAATGGCTTTAGTTACTTACCAAGTTTAACTAATAAACGCGTTATTTACTAAATATAGCGGCCATTTCTTCCATGCAATAAAGTATACTAAAAAATTGTGTAAATATCAAGTATTTTATTTACATTTCCTTTAAAAAATCACAAAAACAATAACTTTCTCTTTTAGAAAAAGTCCTTATGTGATAAAATGTTTATTAGAGAGTAGGTGGAATAATGACATCAAGTGCAATAATATTTGGTGGTATTGTTATATATGTAATAGCTGTTGGTTTAATAGTAGGAACATTATATGGGCTTCAAGCTAGTAAAAAGAAATCAATGGAGAAGGATCTTTCTAAATTAGAGACTTTAAAAAATCTCATTATTTCTAGTGGAATATTATCTGAAATGGAAAAGGTTAAAGCTTTAATTGGTACTAAAAAGTTACAAGATAAGTATGATAAGTGGGAAAAGAGATATAAGAGAATAGAAGAAGAATCTATTCCTAAGTTAACTGATGAGCTTATGGAAGCAACTGCTTTAATTGAAGATAACAAGTTTAAAGAAGCAGGATATAGTTTGGCAAAAGCAGAGCTAGATATTTATTTTGTTAAGACTGATACTGAGTTATTACTTGAAGAAATTAAAGAATTAACTCAGAGTGAAGAAAGAAATAGGAAAGCTGTAACTAAATTAAAATCATTATATAGAGATGTTACTAGTAAATATGTTAATCATAAAAAAGATTATGCTGGTATGGAAAACAATATAGACTTACAGTTTGAAAACATTAATAAATTATTGAGTGCTTTTGAAATAGCTATGGAAAAGAATGATTATGATGAAGTTAGTAAAATTGTTCATGCTTTAGATGATTTAATTAACAATATTAAGATTGTAATAGATGAAACTCCAACTGTAATATTATTAGGTAAGATGGTTCTTCCTAAGAAAATATTGGATATTAAATCATATAGTACTAAAATGAAGAAAGATGGTTATAACATAGAATATATGAATATTGAGCATAATATAGAAGAAGCTGAGAAGAAGATTAGTGATGTGTTTGACAGATTAAAGATGCTTAATTTAGAGGATTCTATATTTGAACTTAAAACTATACTTGATTATTTTGAAAGTTTATATGTTGATTTTGATAAAGAAAAACAGAGTAAACTAGAATATGAAAAGTATATTGAACAGATTAATAAAAAGCTTGTTAGACTTACTAAAGTTGTTAAAAATATACTTGAAGAAGTAGAGGAACTCAAAGAAACCTATGCTTTAACAGATGAAGAACTTAAGAGTTTAAGTGAAATTAATAATAGCTTAAATGCTGTTAAAGAAAACTATAAGACAGTATCTGATAGAACTTTAACTAAAATTACGCCTTATTCTCGTTTAGCTAAAGATTGTGATTTAATTAGTGTTAAACTTGCTAAAGTTGAAGATAAACTTGAAAGTGCAATTAAGTCATTAGGATCACTTAAAGAAGATGAACTAAGAGCTAGAGAACAACTTATAGAAATAAGAAATATAATAAGGGATTCTATGTCTAAGATAAAGGATTATAAATTGCCTGTTATTCCTAAAGAATATTTTGTTGAGTTAGATGAAGCTAAGGAAGGATTATCTCTTATACATGAAGAACTTGAAAGAAAACCTATAGTTATTAGTGAATTAAATACTAGGGTAGATACAGGAAGAGATCTTGTTTTAAAAGTGTATAATTTATCTAGTGATTTAACTAAAGCAGCTAAAATGGCAGAAGCATCAATAGTTTATGGAAATAGATATAGAAGTACTTATAAAGAAGTAGATGCAGCACTTACTAAGGCAGAGAATGAATACAATAAAGGTGAGTATAAAACTTCACTTGAAACTGCTTTAAATATACTTGAGTCAGTTGAACCAGGTATTCATAAGAAAATAGTAAGCGCATATGAAGTTTAGGGGTGAAAGAAGTGGCAAAGAAAAAAGTACAAAAAGAAGAAACTAAAGAACCTTTTAGATATACTAAAGAGTTTGAAGGACTTGCTTTAATTCTAGCAGGAGTTCTTGGCTTTGGTAATTTAGGATTGGTCGGTATGGTCATAAGAGATTTTGCCGTTTTCCTTTTTGGTTCATGGAATATTATGTTTTTTGTTATATGTGTAGTATTAGGCGGTTATTTATTAGCAACTAGAAAAAGTCCTAATTATTTTAGTGCTAGGTTACTAGGCATATATGCATTTATAATAGTTATTTTAATGATGGCACATATAAATTATGTAAAAGATAATGAGTTAGTTGCAAAAGAGATTTTAAGTACAACTTTAGATAGCATACTTTTAACATTTGATAATGCATCACTTGCTACTTATACTGGTGGTGGAATTATTGGCGCGGTGATTTGCTGGACATTTGTATCTTTGTTTGATATTACAGGTACATATATAGTAGGTGGGATACTACTTACATTTGGACTTATTATGATGTTTAATATTACTTTAGCTGATATATTTGCATCAATTATAAAATTATTTAAACGAAATAAGAAAGCTGTTAGCGTTGAAGAAATGGCTAAGTTAGGTGCAGAAGAGCTTGATAAAGAAGAAGAACCCGAAGAAGAAAAGAAACTTGTAATTACTAATATAAATGAAATAACTACTAAAGAAGCACCTATGACTCATTTAGAAGAAGTTACTTATAAAGAAGAACAAATTAAAGAAGAAACACCTTATGTACTTCCACCACTTGATTTATTAGTGGGAAGTAAAAACAGAGGCAAAGTTAATTCAACAGAGTTTATAACTAATAACAATAAGATACTTGAAAGAGTATTTAATGATTTTGGAATAAGTGGAAGAGTAGTAGAAGTACATGTTGGACCTGCTGTAACACAGTATGAAATAGAACTAAAAGCTGGTACTAAAGTAAATAAAATCTTGTCAATTAATAGAGAAATAGCCCTTGCTCTAGCAGCAAAAGAAGTTAGAATACAAGCACCTATTCCAGGTAAAAGCACTATAGGAATTGAAATACCTAATCCTACAACTAGTGAAGTTAAGATGAAAGATATCTTAGCAGGTGTACCAAAGAAACTAGATAATTCTAAATTATTAGCGCCACTTGGATTAGATATAATGGGTAACATACAATACTTTGAAATAAATAAAGCACCACATATGTTAGTTGCAGGTGCTACTGGATCAGGTAAGTCAGTATGTATTAACAATATAATAACTTCAATAATTATGAGAGCTAAACCAGATGAAGTTAAAATGATATTAGTGGATCCTAAAAAGGTTGAATTAAATTGCTATGAAGATATACCACATTTATTAATGCCAGTTGTAACAGATCCTAAAAAAGCTGCAGTTGCACTTCAAAAAGTATGTATAGAAATGGATAGAAGATATGACTTGTTTGCTAATTCTGGTACTAGAAATATATCTTCTTATAATGAATATGTAGAAAAACATAAGGCGAGAAAACCTGAATTAGAAAAACTACCATTTATACTAGTAATAATAGATGAATTAGCTGACCTTATGATGGTAGCTTCAAAAGAAGTAGAAGAAAGCATTATGAGAATAACACAGCTAGCGCGTGCAGCAGGTATACACCTTATAGTTGCAACTCAAAGACCATCTACTGATGTAATAACAGGTATAATAAAATCTAATATTCCAACAAGAATAAGCTTCATGGTATCATCATTTGTAGACTCAAGAACAATACTAGATATGGGTGGAGCAGAAAAACTACTTGGTAAAGGTGATATGTTATTCTTACCACCTGGAGAACCTTCTCCAATAAGAATTCAAGGTTCGTTTGTATCAGATGAAGAAATAGCTAGAGTAGTTAACTTTGTTAAGTCTTCAGGAAGAAAACCTGTATTTGATGAAAATATGACTAATCTTGATAAATCACCTAAAGAAGAAGCAAAAGAAATAGAGATGCAAGAAAAAATGGATGCAGAAGATCCAATATTCAATGAAGCAGTAGAGTTTGCTGTTAGAACTGGTAAGATAAGTGCATCACTTTTACAAAGAAAGTTTAGACTAGGATATAACCGTGCAGCAAGACTAATAGACATAATGGAAGAAAAAGGAATAATCGGTCCACAAAATGGTTCAAAACCTAGAGAAGTATTAGTAAGGCTAGAAAACAACAATAATGAAGAAGGTGAAGAAGAATGACACCACATATAGAAGCACAAATAAATGAAATCGCACCTTTAGTAATCATGCCGGGTGATCCTAATAGATGTAAATATATAGCAGAAAAATATTTAACTGATGTAAAGTTAGTTAATGAGGTAAGAGGGGAGCTAGCTTACACAGGATATTACAAAAACAAACAAGTAACTATATTTTCTAGTGGAATGGGAATACCTTCAATGGGAATATACTCACATGAATTATTTACTGTTTATAATGTAAAAGCAATCATAAGAATAGGCTCAGCTGGATCTTACACAAAAGATTTAAATGTAAGAGACTTATTCCTAGCAACAAGTTCATACACTAATAGCAACTATGCACTAGACTATAGTGGTTCTTCTGAAAAACAAGTATATTCTTCAAGCGAATTAAACGATGTAATAAAAGAAACATCAAAAGAACTAAACATGAATCTAGAAGAAGGAACTTGTCATTCAACTGAATCATTTTATACAAAAACACTTGATTTAGATAAAATAGTTAATGAATATAATTGCAAATGTGTTGAGATGGAAACATTTAGCTTATATTTAAATGCAAGAATATTAAATAAACAAGCAAGCGCTTTACTAACTATAAGTGATTCATTTATCACTAAAGAAGAGCTAAGTAGTGAAGAAAGAGAAAAATCTTTTGATGAAATGATAACTTTAGCACTTGAAAGCATAATTAAATTATAAATGTATAAAACATAATCCTTTCAGGCAATATTACTTGAAAGGATTTTATTATGGCAAAGAATAAAGTAGAAATTACAGGTATTAATACTAGTAAGTTAAAGGTCTTAAAGCATGAAGAAATGATAGAGTTATTTAAAAGATATCAAAGAGGAGATAAAGAAGCTAAGGAAGAGATTATTAACGGCAATTTAAAGCTAGTTTTATCTATTTTAAAGAAGTATCAGAATAAAGTAGATAATATGGATGATCTGTTTCAAATAGGCGTAATTGGGCTTATTAAAGCTGCTGATAATTTTGATTTATCACATGAAGTTAGGTTTAGTACTTATGCTGTTTTAATGATTGAAGGAGAGATTAAGAGGTATATTAGAGATAATAATAGTGTTAGAATTAGTAGAAGTATTAAAGATTTGGCTTATAAGATTTTAAGGTTTAAAGAAGATTATATGAATGAACACTTTAAAGAGGCAACAACAAGTGAAATTGCTAATGAGCTACATATAAGCGAATATGAAATTAATGAAGCTCTAATGTCTTTAAAAGAGCCTCAAAGCCTGTTTGAACCTATATACAATGATGGAGGAGATACTATATATTTAATGGATCAAATAGAAGATAAGAAAGAAAGTAAAGATTTAGATGAGTTACTTAATATGAGAAGAGCATTAAATAAGATTAAAGAAAGAGAAAGAGATATACTTCTTAATAGATTTATTGTAGGAAAGACACAAACAGAAATAGCTAGTGAACTTAATATAAGTCAAGCACAGGTATCAAGACTTGAGAAAAATGCAATTAAAAATGTTAAAAGATTAATGAAGTAATTAATGTAAGTAAAAAAGAGTCATAAATTACAAATAAAATCATAGTAATCTATAGGAGGATTAATATGGTAAATAAACAAAGTATGTGGTTTTTGACATTGTTGA
>CADBRE010000081.1 GCA_902797005.1 uncultured Erysipelotrichaceae bacterium
AATTTGCATAGAAGAAGTAAATAAAGTTAATAACTTTTTTGGCGATGATTCATATGTAAAAAAATTAAAAAGGAGAATTAAGAATGTATTTTAGATTAAATGGTAGTGTTTTAGAAAAGTATGATGTTGTTTTTGATGAAAAAGAAATTGAAAGGTTAAGAGAAGAAGTATTTCTAAATTGCAGTTATATCAAGCATAAAGAATATGAAACTACTAGACCTGAAAGAATAGATGGCTTATATGTTAGAAATATTTCTAGAAAAAGAATAGGTGTTCAAAGCTATCATGGTGCATTAGACTATATGCCTGATGAAGATTTATACTTAGTTAAATATGATAATTATATTCCTCCTAAACTGTTTGATTATTTATGTGAAATATTAAGAGGAGAATATAAAAACTTAGATAAAATATTTTTAACTGTTGAAGAAACTGCAGTTGATATAGATAAGGAGATACATAAAAAATATAAAGAATTAAACGATATAGATATAGAAAATATAGAATCTAAGCAAGAAAAGTTAGAAGAGATAAAAGCCTTATTAAATGAAAAAAGGTTCAATAAAAATCAAGTTTCTACTAGAGAGTATTATGTTAAAGCAAGAGAATTAATATCATTAAAACTTGTAGATACAATTAATTTAAGTGAAGTATATAGAATAAAAGAATTTTTTGGTACTTCACAAATTAAAGAAAACATATTAAAATATACTGCAAAGTTATGAGATAAATGATTTATTTAATAAAGTGCATTGCCGACAATAAGGATAGAATATACTAAAAGAGATGCTTATAGCTTATAGCACCTCTTTAATTTTTTCATAGATTTCTTCTCTTGAAAGTTTAGGCTCATTATCATATTTAGGTAATATGTGTAAATGAAAATGCTTTATTGCTTCAGCTTTTCCATTGTTTTGTGCTAAAACTATACTTTCAGGATTTAATGCTTTTTCTAATATCTTTTTTATTTCTTTAGCTTTTAATAATATATAGGAAAGTGTTTCCATATCTATATCATCTAAATCTTTAAAATGCTTTTTAGGTATTATTAATGTATGACCAGGTTTTTCAGGAAATGCATCTAGAATAACTTTGATTTTATCGTCTTCATATAAACATAGAGCATCTACTTCTCCTTTACCAATATTACAAAATAAACAGTCTTCCATAATTATCTTCCTTTCCTTTCTATTAGATCATCAAATTCTTCTCTATAACATATTCCACCTTCTTTAAACATATCATCATCCATAGGGACACTTCCTATTAAGGCAGGTATGTCTTTAGCTAAGTCATTTGTTTCAAAAACACCATTTGTATAACTAGAATCATTATCTACTTTAGTAACTCCTTTAAGTCTATTAACCATTAATACATTACAGATTTTTGGAATGAAGTAGTTTACTATAAATGTGTTTCCAATGCTTTCTACTTTTATAGTTAAAGCGTGTCCACGATCTCTAACCATAATAAATGCTGTTTTATCATTAAAACTAATTATGTCAGTAGGGCCAAGTGTTAACTCTTCTGGCAAACTTTCAAATATAGTTTTAGCTATATTGTTTTCTTGGCCTCGTATATTTATTTTATATCCTTTATTGTTTTGCTTTTCTTCTAAGCTTGGGAAACTTTCGTAGAACTTTTCACTATTTAATAATTCACTATGCAATAGGTGTATAAGTTCATTTATTGAGTTGGCTTTTGTTAAATCAATAGTTGAAAATGTGTAGCCAACACAGTTCTTATTAGCATAATCAACTAATTCTTCACTTAAATTTGATAAACATATTTTGTAAAATGTTTCCAGTTTACTATAATCAGCGCCTATTTTTTCTAGTGTAAACTTAAATGACGCTATTAGTTTTGATGCATATTCTATTTCACCCGAATGTAAAACTTTAAGCATTGTTTCTAAATGATATTCTAATAAGTCTAATGAATTATATAGCTTATCAGAATAGTTTTCTGGATTTAATCTATCTTCTTCCTTTGGAGATAGGCTAAGTAGTATTTCTTTAATTTTTAAATCACTTGCAAAAAACATTCTGGCATCTCTTATACTATCCATATTATCATCTCCTAACATTTTTATCTTATCATAGCTTTTTTATTTAAACAAGTATATTTTGTGACTATTGCACATTCAAAAATAATAAATATACATAGATTATATTGGTGATAGACATGAACTATGAGAAAGACTTTTTGATGAAAAAAGATGGTTTAATATACTTTGATAATGCCGCGACTACTTTTAAGCCTTTATCTGTTATTAATAAGGAAATGGAGTATTTAACTCAATATACTGCTAATGCTCACAGGGGAGACTACAATATCAGTTTTAAAGTGGATGATGAAATAGATAATACTAGAGATTTAGTTAGTAAGTTTATAAATAGTAAAAGTAAAGATGAAGTTATATTTACAAGTGGCACTACTGAAAGTTTAAATATGATTGTCTTTGGTTATTTTAAATATCATTTAAGAGAAGGAGATGAAGTAATTCTTAACAAAGCAGAGCATGCTTCTAATATTCTTCCTTGGATGGCACTTCAAAAAGAAATAGGGTTTAAGATAGTTTATGCACCTCTTGATAAAAACAATATGCTTTCTCTAGAGTCTATAAAAAACTCAATAACTAGGCGAACTAAGGTAATTTCGTTAGCAATGATAACAAATGTAGTGGGAGACGAGCGAAACATCAGTGAGATAACTGATTATGCACACAAGCACAATATATTGGTAGTAGTTGATGCAGCACAAGCGGTTTTGCATAAGAAAATAGATGTTCAAAAAATGGATATAGACTTTCTTGCTTTTTCTGCTCACAAGATGCTAGGTCCAACAGGCGTAGGTGTTTTATATGGAAAAGAGGATTTGCTTTATGATATGGTGCCTACTGTTTATGGTGGTGGAATGAACATTGATTATAACGAAGAAGAAGTTTCATTGATGCCAGTGCCTTATAGATTAGAAGCAGGAACTCAAAATATTTCTGGAATAATAGCTTTTTCAGAAAGTATTAATTATATAAATAAAATAGGAATAGATACTATTGAAAGAAAAGAAAAGTTTTTAAGAAAATACTTAATTAGTGAGCTTAAGAAACTGGGTTACATCAGAATATATAATGAAAGTAGTTCTTCTTCCATTGTTCTAATAAATATAGATGGAGTTACAAGTGGAGATTTAGGACTATATCTAAACACTAAAGGCATATGCGTGAGAAGTGGTAAACATTGCACTAAAATGCTTAAAGAAGAAGCTAGTTTTACTGATACAGTAAGGATTAGTTTAGCTTTTTATAACTCATATGAGGAAATTGATGTATTGATTAAAGCCCTTTCAAACCTCGGTGAAATAAGGGTTTTCTAAAAAAAGTGAAAAAAAGTTAAATTTATGCCAATTTTAAAAATTGAAACGGAAGATTTTCAAAAAGGGTGCTTCAATATTTAATTTTGAAGCACTTTTGGTATTTTATTTATGTACGGCCTCCAAAATTTTAGGGGTC
>CADBRE010000082.1 GCA_902797005.1 uncultured Erysipelotrichaceae bacterium
AGTTAAATCTACAATTGACCCATCTGCAACAGGAACTCTATATGCTATTCCATCTAATTTACCATTTAACTCAGGAATAACTTTTCCTATTTGTGATGCTGCCCCAGTAGAAGTTGGTATAATGTTTTGAGATGCTGCTCTTCCACGGCGAGTATATATTCCTTTTTTATGCGATATATCAAGTGTCTCTTGATCGTTTGTCATCGCATGAACTGTTGTCATAAAGCCAGTTTTAACTTTAAAATTATCATTTAATACTTTTATAATCGGCCCTAAACAGTTAGTGGTACAAGAAGCTGCTGATATAATTTCATCATCACTATTTAAAATATTATCATTAACTCCATATACAATTGTCTTACATTCATCTTTAGAAGGTGCACTTATTATAACTTTCTTAGCACCAGCTTCTATATGCGCCATTGACTTTTCTTTTGAAGTAAATACACCAGTACACTCAAGTACTACATCAATATCAAGTTCTTTCCAAGGCAAATTCTTTGGATCACTTTCACTAAAAACCTTTATAGATTTACCATTTACTACAATTTTATCTTCTTCATAACCAATTCTTTGATTTAATGTTCTATGCACTGAATCATACTTATATAGATAAGCAGATTGTTCACTATCTGATAAGTTGTTAATTGCTACAACTTCCATATCATTTCTTTCACTTATTTGCCTTAAAGCACATCTTCCTATTCTACCAAAACCATTAATTGCTACTTTTATCATTTTCTTCTCTCCTCTTTCTATTCAAAATATCCACTGCCAACAAATTCTCTTAATATTGATGCTGCTGGTAAGAAATCTTCTGGAATACTTAAGAAATTATTTAAAAAATTTATTATTCTTAAACTCTCAGCATAGTACTCACTATCAGATTTTACTGATTTAAGTATTGGCTCAGCATATGTCTTTAACATTCCTATTTCATATATTAAAGCCGTGTTAAATACTGCATCCGCTTCCTTCTGATAAGGGAAAATATACTTTTCTTCGCTATCTCTAACTTGGCCCCAACCTTTTAGCATATCTAATGCATCTCTACCTCTAGTTCTATAGTCTCTAACTAATAACCTAATAAAACGCAAATCAACAGTTGATACATGATTGTGCCTATCAAGCGCTAAAGGAGTAAATGGACTAACATATATTTTATATTTATTTTTTCTATCAACTCTCTTAGTTAATTCTTCATTCAACACATGTATTCCTTCTATTATCAAAACATCTCTTTCTTTTAGCGAAACAGGTTTTCTTTTATATTCCTTCTCTCCAGTTATAAAATTATACTCAGGTAGACATACTTCTTCATTATTTAATAATTTTAATAAATCATTGTTAAAAAGATCTACATCTATAGCGCCTAATGTATCATACAAATATCTACCCTTTTCATCTTTAGGTGTATCTACTCTATTTTTAAAATAGTTATCAACTGATATAATAAATGGATTAATTCCTTTACTTTTCAAATATAAACTTAACTTTTTACTTGTAGTAGTCTTTCCAGATGATGATGGCCCTGCTATACAAACTAATTTAATAGTATCTATATTATCTTTAATTCTATTCGCCAGATTATTAAGTTCTTCATTCTGCATTATTTCATTTAATTCTATAAACTCTTTAATGCGACCATCTATTATTATTTTATTAACATCACTAACATATGTAACATGCATTTTATCAGCCCATTTTGAATAATTCTTAAATACATCAAGGACCTCGCTTAAATGAGTATAAGGACTTATTTCTTGAGTTTGTAAACCTGGATATCGAAGCACCACTGCACCATCTTCTAATAAAGTTAAATCAAAATCTTTTAAAACTCCAGTACTCACAGGCATTATTGAATAGAAATAATCATAGTAATCCAAAAGTGAATAAAGTGTTATAACTTCTGCAACCATTTGCTTATAAGTTTCAACCTTTTCAATCTCGTTCATTTTTTCATAGTATTCAATAGCTTCTTTCCTAGCACAGCTAATTTTGTCTATCTTCACATCTTCAAACACTATTTCCATCATTTTATCTTTTATAGATTTAACTAATTTATCATCAAGTGCTACATCAACAGTTGTATATATCCCTTTGTCAATTGAATGCTTTAGTTCTACATTAGTTTCTCTTCCAAACAATTCTTTAATAGCAACTATATATAAGAACTTTAATCCATTTAAATACACATTGGCCCCATACCTATCATGCGTAGTTATTAACTTTATTCTACAGTCTTCTTTTAAAACATGAGAAAGCTCAGTAGCTTCATTATCAACTAAAGCCGCAATTACATTGGGTAGATTATTCTCTTTAACCAAATCATTAATTGTCTTACCTGATTCAATTATATATTTGTCATATCCATCTACTTCAACTATTATTTTATTTTCCATATATATCACTCTTTATTATATCTATATTCTATCAAAATATAAGTAATAAATCTAGTGTTATAGAAAAAAAGCATTAGATATTAAGTCTTAATGCTTTATCTTTATCAGATGAAATATCATTGTATAGATATGTTTTTTCTAAGCTAATTACCGCATTTTTATACACAGTATACGCTTAATGATATTTTCTGTTTTATAAATTTCCATTATATTTATATAGTTTTTTTACTATAGGTGAATAGTCTACTCCTGATAAATCTTTCTCTTGATGTTCAGCTAACCTTTTTGTTAAATACATGCATTCCACTAGAAAAAGGTAGTCTTGTATGATGTAGTTTTTACTATAGTTATTTTTTTCATTTAATACAATTATGTTTTTATAATACTTTGGTAGTTCATCTAGCATAAGTTTATCTAGTTCAGTATTCATGTTAAAATAAATTGCTGTTGAGTTATAATTATTAGACATTGTACTTCTTCCATGGCAATATGAATATTTGTCATGAACTATAGGAGTACCTAATCCAGCTTCCGTTATTGTAGATTCCAAATAAGTGCTTGCTGTGCTTGTTTCTATTCCAGAAAATATTTCAAAGATACTGTTTTCTCCAAAAATATATTCTTTATCAAATAAATAATAGTCTGTAAAATTATCTATAACAAACGAAGTCCACACGCTCATATAGTATTTAAGCATAACAGTTATTGGCATTAAAGTTGCCGCTAGAGAAATAAAACTTTTCTCATTTTCAATTGTAGTATTATATTTTAAACTAGTTGCATTTTTGTCTATAGGTTCGTTTACTGATAATAAATAATGTTTTAAATTATTATTAAATGATAACTCTACTCCATAGTTTCTACCACCATAACTACAGCTTACTACATTTTTAAATCCATTAAGTTTTTTATAAGCAAAATCTCTTGGTTCTACATTAATAGCCATTATCTTATTTTTTTCTCTTAAGACTTTGCTAGTAAATTCACTCACCACATGTGATCCGCCAACTCCACTAACTAATGTAGCATCTTTTATTCCTCTTAAATTATATTCTAGTAAATCAAAGTCTGTATTTTTAAGACAATCAATTACTCTCTTTTCCAAATTCACAAAGTTCTGTTCCATGTTCTTTTCCATAAAAATTCCTCCTTACAAGTCTAATATAACTCATAAGGAGGAAGTATTTCGTCTACTCATATTTTTCTTCTAATAATTCGTATTTAATTATTCTTTTAAGTTCAAAGTGTCTTATATCTTTTCTAAGTTCACAAAAAGCTGCACAGTACCAACCATCTTGAAACAAAAACATTTCGGCTGGATCAATTACTCTTTCGTTCTCTCCTTTACCATAAGAGTAATAAAGTATTTTTACTTTTCTTTTTTCTTTAATTGCTCTTGTTAATACATTATATTTCTTAGCAGTTTCATCTTTAAGGTTAAGTTCTTTTTCTTCTTGTTTACTACCTACATAAACTCCTCTTATTTTATCTTGCAATAAAACTAATTCTTCTTTTAATTTTTCATCAGTTTCTTTTTGAATATATTTGTCTAGAAGATTAGCATCTTTCATCTTAAACCTTCTTGAAGGTATTCTTACTGACTGATTTAAAACATATCCACCATAAGGACCCATTATAGAATCTATATAAATACCTGCTTTTTCTAAATCTTCTTTATAAACTCTAATCATTCTTTCTGAAACTTCTAGTGTATCTGCTAGTTCTTGTATAGTATATTTTCTTCCAGATTGTAAAAGAGACAACATAGTTAATGTATTTGATAATTTAGACATAAAACCACCTGTAACTATTATAAAATAAAAATGCCTGAGAGGCAACGTACTTAAAATACGCTTAGCAATGTAGCTGCCGTTCTCAGGTCTTGTGAGAATATCATAACATTTATTTGTTCTTATGTCAATCAATTCTCACTAATATTATAATCAATTTTTTGGACTCTTCCACACTTTTTAAATGTAGGAAATAAACTAATTCTATTTTTATTAACTTTAATATGTGGTACTACATTCTTAACAATATTCTTATCCTTATAAACATTATAAAAAGTATTAATAATTAAATCAGCAAGTTGTACTCCAAAGTTAGTAGATGAATCATAATAAGTTACTTTAAAATCAAAGTTTTCTAAACAAAATTCAGTTCTCAAATATGTTTGTAAATCATTAAGATGCCCAACTTTTATATTCCTATTATCTATACTAACTATAAACTTTATATTACTATATTTCTTAGTATTTATTAATGGAATAATGCAATCAGTAAATAAAAGCTTTATTGAATAGTTAAAAAATATATTAGATTCAATAATTTCTTTTTTCATTAATGATTTATTAAATATCATAGAACATCCACAAAAGTATTCTATTTTCTGAACAGCTTTAAATATTTCTATCTTCTCTTCATCCGTATAATCATATGATTTTATCTCTTTATTCATTTGTATATTTCTTGTTAGCTTAACTTCTTTATTTATCCTTTTATATGTTGAAATAATCTTATTCCTATCATCAAAGAATGTGAAGTATCCACCAACCGCAAAGTATTTAGTCTTACTATTTTTATGAATCGAGCCACTTTCATCGATATAAACATATACTTCCACTATCTAATCCTCCTTTTAGAGTATATTGTAACATAGCATTTAACTAAAGTATAATCTTTTTTGTATAAAAAATATTTTTTTTCGTAAATATATTATAGGTGATTAAATTGATTATACCAACTATAGGAGTAAAAGAGGGTTCTGGTGAAAGAATATATGATATTTATAGTAAGCTTCTTAAAGATAGAATAATTTTCTTGTCAGGCGAAATAAATGACGAAGTTGCTTCTTTAGTAGTCTCTGAGCTATTATATTTAAATAGTCAAGGAAAGGATGATATTTATCTTTATATTAACAGTCCTGGAGGATCAGTAACTGCAGGAATGGCTATTTATGATACTATGAACTTTATTGAATGTGATGTCGTTGTTATTTGTATAGGCATGTGTGCATCTATGGCAGCTTTCCTTCTATCAAGTGGAACTAAGGACAAAAGAAGTGCTTTAAAAAATAGTGAAATTATGATTCATCAGCCACTAGGCGGTGCAAGCGGACAAGCAACAGAAATTAAGATAGCAGCTGAAAGAATAATTAAACTAAAGAAGAAGTTAAACTCTATACATTCTCAAAATACAGGAAAACCACTTAAGAAAATAGAATCAGATACTGAAAGAGACTACTTTATGAATGCTGAAGAATCCTTAAACTATGGTCTTATAGATAGAATACTATAGAAAAGGAGATTAGTCTTTACTGACCATCTCCTTTATCTTTCTAAACCTGTGGTTTATTCCACTTTTAGTAATCTTTTTATTAGTTTCAATACTCATTATCTCTGCAAGTTCTCCCATTGAACTTTCGGGGTATTTTTCTTTATAAATACATATTTCCTTAATCTTATCATCTAATAAATCAAAGTCATACTTTTCTTTTAATAACCTTATATTCTCAAGTTGTTCATTTGATGAAAATACTATCTTATCAATATTAGCTTGTTCACAGTTATTTAAACGATTAGTCATATTCTTATGATCTCTATAAATTCTTATATCTTCATAATAGAATAATGAATTATATGCATTTAATAGTTTTATAAAATCACTTATAAGCTCACTTTCTTTGATATATACCATGTAATGTTTTTCTCTTTTTAAGACTTTACTATTAAAGTTAAACTCATTTAAAAGTTTATTTATAAACTCAGCTGTTTCTTCATTATCAATTATAAACTCAAGATGATATCTGCTTGTCTTTGGATCATTAACACTTCCGCTTATTAGAAATGCTCCCCTTAGGTAACTAGCTTTTTCCTCTCTTTCTCCAGTTACAAAACTTGGTGGAGAAAATAATCTAGTACCAATTTCATCTATAATTCCCAAATCTTTTAATATCTTATCTATATCTTTATCAACAATAATACTTATTAAAAAGTTTTTATTTAACCTATTAACCTTTTCCTTTTCAATTTGTGCTTCAACACCATATAAGTCCTTTATTAATTTATAAATTCTTCTAGACACCCCAAAGTTTTCTGTATAGATAGAAAAACTATTTTTATCAATAACAGCATTGATATTAATTATGCTAGAAAGCTCAGCTATTGCCTCACTTTTAGGGTATTCAGTATTTATAATTTCATTTTTAATATTAGTAGTAAATGACATATTAACTAGCCCATGTTCTAGAATAGAACCAACCTGAAGGGAAATAGATTACATCATTTGGATTAAAAATATAGTTTCTATATGAACCAGGATCAGTTATATGATCAGTTCCAAGTGTTAAATGAAGATGAGGTCCAGTTGAGCAATTATCATATATACCACCCGAATAAGCAATAACATCTTCTGTAGTAACTATATCACCAATATTAACATTGAAAGCTTGAAGATGCATATACATAGAAGTATATCTAATTCCATTTACGATATGGTGAATTCCAAGAACCCTACCGCCACAATTCCAATTTATTTCAAATGCTACACGACCTTCAGCCACTGGATATACAGGACTTCCAACAGCAACACCACCAATATCAACACCAGAGTGTCCTTCATTCCAACCATATATAGGGCTTATTCTAAAACCGTAATCACTTGTAATAATACCTCTTCCTACAGGTCTAATAAATCCAGTTGCAGGAGGTATAACAGAACATTGAGATAAAACATCACTTCTTTCAGTACATCCTTTATCTTCATAATAAGCAATAATCGCTTTTTGATCATCAATTCTTTCATCGATAGTCGCACCTTCAGAATAAAGTTCAGTAATTCTATCTCCAACTTTTCTTTGCTTTTCTTCCAAAGCTAATCTTTCTTTTTCCTCTAGCTCTACATTCTTAGCAAGTTCTTTCTTTGCTTCTTCATTTTTCTTAATTAATTCATTCATTTCTTCAACTTGTTCATTATTATATTTACTTATTTCTTCTACTATAGCAACTCTATGAATAAAATCTGTAAATGAAGTAGCTTTAAATATATATTCAAGATAAGATTTCTCACCATTAGATACTTCTAAGAACACCAAAATCTTTTCAGTTTCTTCTTTTTTCTTTTGAATATCTGCTTCCAAATCTTCAATCTCTTTAGTTTTTTTAGATATCTCTAAATTGTATTGAGCAACTTTAACTTCAGAAGCTTGAATCTCTTCTCCTAATTTTTTAAATTCACTTTCATTTAGTCTAACTTGATTCTCCTGATCAATCTTTTCTTGCTTCAGTTTTTCTAAATTATCAAGTAAATCTCCATATGTCCTGGCTGCAGCATTAACCTGAAGCGGGAATAAGAATAAAACACTTAATAATAAACCAAAAACATATTTTTTCATTATATTTTCAAATGCCTCCTTACAGCCCAAGAAGAACCAAATGCACCAACTACAACACCCATAGCCATTAGTTCTAATGCTAATGTAAATAAAACTTGATCAGGATTAACCATAGTAATAACTTGAGTAAATACTATTCCTCCCATTTTTTGATATAAATAAATGTATCCCCAGCTAATTACTAATATTGGAAGTATACTTCCTAAAAAACCAAGCACAATACCTTCAACAAAGAATGGACGCTTAATATAAGGATTTGAAGCACCAACTAAACGCATAATCTCAATTTGTCTCTTTCTATTATTAATAGTTATTTTTATAGTGTTAGATATTAAGAAAACTGTTACTACCGAAAGTCCAATTACTACAATATATGTTATATTCTTAACTATATCAAACACTTTAACTAGTTCTTCAACCATTCCTTCACCATATCTTACTGAAGTTATATTATCAATCTCTTCTACTTGATGAGCAGTTTCACTAATTCTTTCTACATCAGATACTTTTATTAAGAATTCATCAAGTAAAGGATTAGTTTCAGAATCATATTGATTTAAAATACTAGCAAGTTCATCACTTTCAGTAGACATCTCTTTTCTAATATTCTCATTAGATAAAAAAGTAATACTATCTATATTAGCTAAAGATCTTATATGTCTTTCTATAGCGTTTATATCACTAGTTTCAGTTCCCTTTTCAATAAAAGCAACTATAGTTACATCTTTTTCGATATCTTCAGTAAAATTATTTACATTTAATGAAAGCAACATTGCTACACCCACTAAAATAAGTGTTATAGTTATACAAGAAATACTTGCTAAACTTAACGAGAAATTTCTAAACACACTTTTAAATGCATCCTTTATATTGTTTTTTATAATTCTAAAATTGTTCATTAAATGTACCCTCCATTCTCTTTATCACTTGTTAGGATACCTTTATTAATTGCTATAACTCTTTTTCTATATTTATTAACTATATCCTTATCATGTGTTGCCATTATTACTGTGGTACCATCTTTATTAATACTATCAATTATTTCCATAATTTCTAAAGAAGTATTAGGGTCTAGGTTACCTGTAGGTTCATCGCAAATTAATATTTTAGGATCATTTACTATTGCCCTAGCAATGGAAACACGCTGCTGCTCTCCACCAGATAATTGATCAGGATAACTCCTAAACTTCTCTTTTAATCCTACTTTTTCAAGTGCAGTCATTACCTTCTTTCTAACTTCGCTCTTTCTTAAACCATATATTTCAAGAGCAAAGGCAACATTTTCAAATACAGTCATCTGAGGCAATAACTTATAATCTTGGAATACAATACCAATTTTTCTTCTTAACTTATACACTTTTCTGTTTCTTAATTTGGCCACATTAATTCCACCAACATATACCTCTCCTCTAGTTGGTTTTTCTTGTCTATATAATAGTTTTATTAATGTACTCTTTCCTGATGCAGTAGAACCTATTACAAAGACAAAAGAACCTTTAGGTATAGATAAATTAATATCGCTTAATGCGGTTACACCGTTTTTATATTGTTTATATACATTTTTTACTTCAACTAAATTCATTTACTTCCTCCTACTCAAATCTAATTATACCACTAATCTCTTAAATCGTGAAATGGTAGTTTGTACCTATTTGTTCCACCATATACTTCATATGCATCTAATATTGTTATAAATGCATTTTTATCGAGCTTAATTATTTCTTTTTTTAATAACAAATATTTTTCAGTAGGGACAACACACATAAGAACTTCAGATTCTTCTTTTTTGTAACCCCCTACTATTTTCAATTCGCTTACTCCACTTTTAACTTCTTCTATAATATATCTTTTTACTTCATCTAACTTTTTAGTATTTATAAATAAAACTTTTGAATCACTTATTCCTATCAAGAAATTATCTATAAGTTTACTTTCAATAAATCTTATTAATAAAGCTATCACTAATGCTTCTACACCAAATACTACTGTTCCAACACCTAGTATAATCATATTTAATATAAATAAAGACTTACCAAAAGATATTCCAAACTTTTTATTGAATATTAATCCTAAAATATCAACACCACCAGTAGTGTAACCAGCTAGATAAACTAATGTGCATCCAACTCCTAAAAGCACTCCACATACAATTATATCAAGAAACACACTTGAAAATTCAACAGTAACTATATTAATTACATTTTCAGTCAAATAAATACATAAAGTATAAACGGCTGAACCTATAATAGACTTATATGTATTTTTTAAACCTAAAACTAATATACCAATAAAAATCACAATTAGATTTCCAATAAGTAAAACATATGATACTTTCACATTAAATAAGTAATTAAAAATAAT
>CADBRE010000083.1 GCA_902797005.1 uncultured Erysipelotrichaceae bacterium
AATTTAACTGTCATTTATGAAGATTTTCTTAAAGTTAATTTAAATGATGTTTTAAAAGATTATAAATATAAAAAAATACATTTAATAGCTAATTTACCTTATTATATAACTACGCCAATTATTACAAAAGTAATGGAAGAAACTAATATTGATGAAATGATTATTATGGTTCAGAAAGAAGTTGGTGATAGATTTAAGGCCAAACCTAATTCTAAAGAATATAATAGTCTATCTGTGTTTTTACAGTATTATTTTGATATTAGCACAGTGTGTTTAGTTAGTAAAAACTGCTTTGTTCCTAAACCTAAAGTAGATAGCATTGTAGTTAAGTTTGAAAGAAGAAAAGATAGATTAAAGGTTAATAATGAAGAGGTATTTTTTAAATTAGTTAGAGATGCATTTAAGATGAAAAGGAAGAATCTTAGAAATAATTTAAAGGCTTATGATTTAGTAAAAATTGAAGAAACTTTAAATAGTTTGGGCAAAGATTTAACATTTAGGGCTGAGCAATTAACTATTGACGATTTCGTGTATTTAGCAAACTCTTTGTAATGAAGAGTTTTTTCTTTTAATAATTTATAGAGTAATGTATAATAGGTATAGGAGATGATTTTGGTGAGTGATATTGAAATAGCTAGAAGTGTTAAACTTGATAAGATAACTGATGTAGCTAAAGAATTGAATATTAGTGAAGAGGAGTTAGAGCTTTATGGATGGTATAAAGCTAAAATTGAGGATAGTGTTTATGATAGGTTAAAGGATAATAAAAATGGTAAGTTAATATTAGTAACTGCTATTAATCCCACACCTTTAGGAGAGGGTAAGACTACTATGTCTATTGCAATTGCTGATGGTTTAAGGCAAATAGGTAATAAGTCTATACTAGCTTTGAGAGAACCTTCACTTGGGCCTGTGTTTGGTATTAAGGGAGGAGCAACTGGCGGAGGATATTCACAGGTTGCACCTATGGAAGATATTAATCTACATTTTACTGGAGATATGCACGCGATTACATCTGCGAATAATTTGCTTTCTGCTATGATAGATAATCATATTTTCCAGGGTAATGAACTTGGAATTGAAACTGTTATTCATAAGAGATGTGTTGATTTAAATGATAGGCAGCTTAGGAAGGTTGAAGTTGGGTTAAGTGGAGAAAAGAGAATGGTTCCTAGGGAGGATGGTTTTGATATAACTGTTGCTTCAGAGGTTATGGCTATTTTGTGTTTAGCAAAAGATGCTGAAGATTTAGAGAGAAGACTAGGCAATATTATTATTGGATTTAATAAAGATAATGAACCTATTTATGCAAGAGATTTGAAGGCTGAAGGGTCTATGGCAGTACTTCTTAAGGATGCTATTAAACCAAATCTAGTTCAGACATTAGAACATACACCTGCTATTATTCATGGTGGACCTTTTGCTAATATTGCACATGGTTGTAATAGCATAAGAGCTACTCGCCTTGCACTTAAGCTTGCTGACTATACTATAACAGAAGCTGGTTTTGGTGCTGATTTAGGTGCTGAAAAGTTTTTGGATATTAAGTGTGATAAAATGAATATTCATCCTGATGCAGTAGTGCTAGTTGCCACTTTAAAGGCACTTAAGTATCATGGCGGTTTACCTAAAGATAGAGTGTTTGAAGAAAGCATTGAATGTTTAGAGAAAGGGTTAGATAATCTATATCATCATTACAATAATCTAACAAATAATTATGGGTTAAATGTTATTGTAGCTATTAATAAATATGAAAATGATAGTATTAATGAAATTAATTATTTGGAAGAAGCATTAAAGATGAGAAATATACCACTTAGCTTAGTAGAGGGATGGGCTAAGGGTGGAAAAGGCGCTGTTGATATAGCTAATAAATTAGTACAAATTACTGAAAAAGAAGTAGAGTTTAAAAGAGCGTATGATAATAACATGTCTATTAAAGAAAAGATTGAGGCTGTTGCCAAAAAAGTATATGGTGCTAGAAGCGTTAAATATGAGGAAGAAGCTAATATGCATATAGCTATGATAGAATCTTTAGCTAAAGGTATGCCTATATGTATTGCTAAAACTCAGTATTCACTTTCTGATGATGATAAAAATCTTCTTTGCGAAGAGGAGTTTGATATAACAGTTAGAGATGTTTATATTAAAAATGGTGCAGGTTTTGTAGTAGTTATGGCTGGCAAAATAATGACTATGCCGGGGCTTCCAAAAGTGCCTGCTGCTGAAAATATCAGAATACTTAAGAATGGAAATATAACGGGAATATTTTAATTAGGAGTTTGTAGTATGGGAAATGAAGTATTTGAAGGGTTTAATGATAATGATTATAAAGGTAATGCAAAGAGTATATTTTTAAAACTAATTAAAACTTTATTAATAATAGGCATCTTAGGGTTAGTTGCTTTTATAGTATATAATAAGTTTTATTCTCCTCAATCTATTTTTAAGAACACAATTGTCTCTTTACAAGATGAGTTACATAATACAATTGATAAGATAAAGACAAATGGTTTTAGATTTGAAACAGAAATAAGTTTAAATGACAAGACTGATCTTTTCGAAGATTATAGTGTTGTAATTAATAATCTTAGTTTTAAGATGTCTATGGGTATTGATGTAGATGAAGAAAAAATAGATGGATCTTTATTATTTAAGTATAAAAATGATGATTTAGGTTTAATAGATTATAGTTTTAGTAATAATGGTTTAATATTTGATTTAAATGATATTTATGATAGACCTATTAAATATAATTTAGAAGAAAGCAATGATAATAATACTATTGTGCAAGATTTAGATGAATTAGATAGCTATATCGGTGAGCTTTTAAATTCATTTAAAAATAGTTTGGATGAATGTGATTATAAAATTGAGATTGTTAATTTAGATGGTAATAAAGTTAGAAAGTATACCCTTGTAATAAATGATAATAATTATAGAAATATTCTTAATAGAATTGTTGATTATCTAAATGATAGAAAAGACTTTTTAAATACTTTAAGTAAATATTTAGATGAAGATATTAGTAGTTTAATTGTTAATGAGAATCTAAATGACCTATATGAAAATGTTACTATTTCTATATATGTTAGTGGTGTTAATAATTATGTTAGTCAAATTGAAGGATATAATGGTAATGAAAAAATATTTTCTATAAAATATTTAGGAGATAATAAGATTAAATCAAGTATAAATTTAGGCTATATAAAGGGAGAAGTTACTACAATGTTAGAAAATGGTAAAGAATATGCCGTAGGTAAGATTTATACTGATGATGTTTCTGTTGATGTTGTTTCTAATGAGTTATCAGTTGATGAATTTAAGAAAAATATTATAAATGAAGATAATAGCATTAATGGTGATGAATTAGATGAAGAAACTATTAATAGTATATTACAAAATTTATTAGAAAGAGATAGTAGTAAAGGACTATATGAAGATTTAGAAGATATAATTACTAAATATAATAATAATTTAGAGGATAATAGGAGCTAGTTAATCTTAGTGATTACTAGCTTATTTTTGTGGTTGTTTATAAGTTCTTTTATAAATATTGATTCTTCACCCTTTTTTGTTAATAAATATACTTTGTTTTTAGTTCTAGTTAAGGCTACATAGAATAGTCTTCTTTCTTCACTATCTGGGAATGAACTGGCTATTGGTGAAACTAATCTTAATAGCTTTTCGTCTTTAATTTTGCTTGGAAAACCAAGTTCATTGTCTAACATGTTTAAAACAATTACGTTATCACTTTCTAATCCTTTAGATTTATGGACTGTTAAATAAGTTATGTCTTTATTATTATAGATTATTTTGTTTTCAATTAGTTTTATGTTTTTATTTAAATATTTGTTAATATCATTATTGTTTCTTCCCAATATCATTATTTCTTTTGAATTTATTTTGTTTATAATATGCTCTAAAACTGTTTTTTCATTTTTGTAATATATTATTTCTATTGGTTTTTCTATATGTTTTGAAGAAGTTAAGTTTTTAAAAAGTTGTTCTTTGTTTTGCATTATGAATGAACCAGCAACATTAATAAGCTCATAAGAGTTTCTGTATGTATTTTGTATTTTAAGTATTTTAGCATCATTAAATAATGTTTTAAAGTTTATGAACAAGTTTAAATCACAACCTGTGAATCTATAAATGGATTGAAAGTCATCACCTACTACTAAAAGGGAGGCATTGTTTTTATTAAGTATGCTTTTAATTAAATTAAATCTAACGGGTGAAGTATCTTGAAATTCATCTATAATTATATATTTATAATTGTTAATAACTCCATAGTTATCAACATGTTCTTTTGCAAGTGTAAGCATATCATCAAAGTCTATTTCATTATTTTCTTTTAAGTGGTTTTGATATTTTAAATATATATTTAGTATTATGATCAGTAGTTGTTTTTCTTTTTTGTAGTTGAATATATTCGTTATTTTTTTAATCTTCTTATGAAAAGAAATAAAGTCTTCGAGCTTTAAATCATTAGCTTTGAATAAGTGAATAAACCTGGATATAAGATTCTTCATTTGTTTTATTTCTTTATTTTTTTGTAAATATTCACTAATATTTTTAACTTTAAGATACTTAAATATTAAGTTATTGTTTTCATTTGTTGCTTCTATGAAAAATTCGTCTATAATTATTTCTAAAGTTTCTTCTAATGCTATTTCATAAGATTTTTCTTTTATTATTTCCAGTGCGAGTTTATGGAATGTATATACTGGGACATTTAAGTCAAGGGTTTGTTTTATTTTATTCTTAAGACTTTCAGAAGCTGCTTTGGTAAAAGATATGCAAAGTATTTCATTTTCGTTAATGTTTTTGTTGTTTACTATGTATTTTATTTTGCCTAATATTGTTAGAGTTTTACCACTTCCGGCTCCTGCGACAACTAAAGTGTGTTTGTTATCATCTATCACAACTTTAGTTTGTTCTTCGTCAAGTTTGTA
>CADBRE010000084.1 GCA_902797005.1 uncultured Erysipelotrichaceae bacterium
AAAAAACACATACCGATATTAGTATGTGATTATATTAAAGCATACGAAAGCACTAAGGGTTTTTCTTAATTTATTTTGCCCCCCCCCTAGGACTTTATAATGCACTTTATTGGAAACGCTAGTCTTTGACATAAAATTACAACTTTTTGCCATAAATAACATCTCCCTTCTTTACTTGTCTATTATATAGCAATTTCATTTTAGCAAAAAAAATAGTTGTTGTAAACAACTTTTAAAAAAATATTTTCTTTTTTAGACTAAAAAGTTAAACAGGAATAAATATTATCTTATCAACCTTTTTATACTTTCTTCTTGCAATTCTAAATCTTTTAATAAATAATGGTACTCACTTGACTGTGCTAATAAATCAGCTTTCTTTAGTAAATATAAGGAATGAACATTTTCAATGCCTATTTCATCAATAACTTTTCTAACTATTGATTCATTAGTATAAAAATTAAAATCATGAAAGTTTATTAAATTATATACATTGTTTCTTAAAGTAGTATCTAATTTATACTTATATGCAAATTCCAAAAATATTCTGCAAGACACAATCCAGTGCTCATAAAAATGTCCAACCTCATTTTCATCTTCTGTATAAACAAAAGGTTTTCCTATGTCATGAAATAAAGCAGCTAATCTAAGTGTTTCATCTCTAGGCACACCATCCACAACATGTAGAATATGCTCATAAGCATCATAAACATGCCAAGGATTATTTTGTTCAAATCCCTTTGTTAATGCAAGTTCAGGTATCATTTCAAATATTTTCTTTTCTCTAAACTTTATAACTCTGCTGGGTTTCTTGAATAATAATATTCGTTTTAAATCATTATAGTTCATTTATCAATTCCTCCCTTCTATAAAAAATGATATAGTTTAATTTTTTAATGCAGTAATAGGCAACACTATGACACCATCTTCTCTGGTGTATACAGCATTAGATAATCCACAAATTACACACAATGTCTTTGGAGGTTTAATACCTTTTGCAATCATGCTTTCTTTTATTCTTATTAGATTATTAGCAGCTTCTTCTATTTGATGAGCTCCAACTTTAATTTCGAATGCTGCATAATCTCCATCATCAAATTCGATAACAGCATCAAACTCATTGTCTTCGTAATCTTGATAATGAAATAGATTCCAATCATTAGCTTCCGAATATATTTTTAAATCTCTTATTACCATAGCTTCAAAGAAAAAACCAAACGCAGCCAAATCATTAACACACTTATCTACTGTTAAATTAAGTAAAGATGTTGCAATCGAAGGATCTACGAAATGTCTTTTTTCCATTTGCTTAACTCTCATACTACTTCTAACATTAGGGTTAAATGGTGGTAAATTTTCAATTAAATATAGTTTATTTAAATCGCTTAAATACTCTGATATAGTTTTAACATCTATATCTTCTCTATCAATTTCTTGTATATCATTCTTTAATTTAGAAATTGAAATAGTAGTAGATTCATTTCTAGAAAGAGATCTAAGTAAAAGCATCATCTTATTTGAATCTCTTTTAACATCGCTTATTCTATCAATATCAGTTTCTAATATTTGTTTAATATACTCTTTTGGTACTTTTATTGCCTCATCAAAAGATATATTTAGATTTCCAGGCCATCCTCCTCTTAATACCAATTTAATTATATCTACTAACTTTATATCCCCTGTTAGTTTTGATTTAACTTTATTGTTATAAATATCCAATAATGAAACATCACCTGTAGAATACCCGGACTCATAAAGACTCATAGGATACATCTTAATTTTTTTAATTCTTCCAGCTCCTGAGTGTTTTATCTGCTTTTTCTTTTCTTCAGATACAACTGTACTACCAGTAAGTATATATTTTCCTTTAACTCCATCCTCATCACATTTATATCTTGTAGCGTCCCATATTTCTGGAACTTCTTGCCACTCATCTATAAGTCTAGGATTTTCTCCTTCAAATACCATTGATACATCAGTCATTGCAAGTCGTCTATTTTGATAATTACCTTGAGGATCCATAAGCAAAAATTCACTTTTAGAATGTTTCCTTCCAGCCCACGTTTTTCCTATCCATTTAGCACCGACTATATTAATAGCACCATATGATTTTAAACTTTCATCAATTTGTTTATCAATTAATCTTGATTTATAATTATCCATAATATCACCACTCTTAGTATTTATTATAATACAAAAAAGTCATCTTGTCTATACTATTGGATGACTTTTTCCAATTTCATTGGATGACTTTTCCCAATTTCATTGGATGACTTTTCCAAATTTCATTGGATGACTTTTCCCAATTTCATTGGATGGCTTTTCCTAATATCATTGGATGACTTTTTTATTTATTATCTAGCCAATCTTCTACTTTACTTCTAGCACTTCTTACTTCATGTCCATATATTGCTAAGCTATTATCAAGTACATTAGCGCCTTTACAAATGCTTTTTACATCTCTTACAACTCCAGCTAAACCAGATCCTTCATGTGTAGTAAATACAATCAGCAGCACCAAAAAGACATTTTTAGCAATCTATCGATATGCTATTTAAGCCAATATTTGATGCTTCTTTGCAATGTCTCAGTTTTTAAATTATCGTTCTTTAATTAGTTTCTTTTCTTTGCTATAAATATATTCCTCAATGTGAATCTGATATCCTATATCTCTGACATCATCAAGTTCTTTCATTTTATTATACATTTTCATAAATGTAATATTAAATGGATCATATGAACTACCAGAATTTCTAATTCTTATTGGTATATAATTTGAAGTATGGAAATCTTCATCATATCCATCTATATGTGGTTGAATAAAAAATTGCAATATAAATTAAAATGTAACCTATAAAGTGGACTCTAAAAAAAAGAGAGACCTGCTTTATAGGTTTTTATTATGTCTTGTTGTATAATATAAGAA
>CADBRE010000085.1 GCA_902797005.1 uncultured Erysipelotrichaceae bacterium
GTAATACCCACTTTATCTTCTAAGGTAGAATAATATGTCTTAGTTGCTTCATACTTTTTGTATGTTGCGACCGTCTTGCCCAGTTTAATTGATCCAGTTATTAATCCAGCGGCAATAAGTGCGCCTGCAGTTAGTCTAACAGATCCTTTTGCTAAATCACATCTAGCGTTCGAAATATAACTTTTTATTCCTTTTAATTCGTTAATATAGTCATCTTCCTTTTTATCTGTTTTCGCATCTATTTTGTCTATTAAATCTTTAACTAATCTATTGATGCTTTTCTTACTGTAGTTTTTAAGCCCTAAAGCATAAATAAGTTTTTTATCTAAATAACTAGAATTCATTCCTTTATTATCGATATCAGTTTTAATAAAGAAAATGTGTTTATTTTCTTCTTCTCTTAAATTTGTTCTATCAAGCTCATTAATAACGCGTTTTTCTACATTAAAACTATGTAGTTCATTGTTTTTAACAAAATCAAATAAGCTCGTATCTGAATATTCTATTAAACCCACTTTTATAATTTCGTATACGATTTCATATACAGCGTTTATAAGTTCCTTGTTATTAACATATACATCACTTTCAAATATAATGTTTAACAGATTTATTATTTCACTTTTAATTTTGTCATATTCATCTTTAGATAATACTTCATCTTCTAAAAATGCTTTTAAAATATTACTTACTGAAGCAATTTTAATAGCAACTTCATAGCTTTCAAGTTCTTTATATAACATTTCTAAGCCAACAGTATCTCTAATATAGGCCTTTTGATAGTTATAACCCTCGGGAGAAAAATCAGCAACTTTATCACTAGCTTTTAGTTTATTTACTCTGTCTTTAAAGTCTCCAACATTTATTCCGCTTTCTTCTAATCTCTTAATGTTTTTTTCTACTTCATGTAGTACTTTTTCATATTCTACTATTTCTCTTTTCATATTTTAACCCTCCTGAAGTCTATAAACAAGACTTCTATGTTTATTCATAAAAGTTTTGTTCTTTAATATAATCCAGTTATAAACGTATTGTTGAATTATAACGCCTTGCGAGAACTACTCCCTCTTAAGTGGTTATATTATAGCATATTGTTATGTTTTTTCAATGCCTTTTATTGTTTCCTAAGAAAAAGAATCTAAATTAATTAGATTCAATTAACTTTTTTAATGCTTTTATGGTTTTTCATTAGCTGTTTAATACCTTCTTTAAAACCAAATGCTATTGTTGCTAGGCTTCCATCTATTTTAACTACAACGCCTTCTCCATATTTATCATGGACTATTTTATCCCCTACTTTTAAATCATCGTTGTTTCCTTCAACATACATATTTTTAGCATCTATAGTTGTAGGTTTAATTGTATTACTTTCTATTAATGACTCATCTATCTCATCAATAAATCTACTAGGTAAGTTCATGGTTGTTTTACCAAATAGCATTCTTCTTTTAGCATTAAGTAAATATAAGTTATCTTTAGCACGAGTTATACCTACATACATAAGTCTTCTTTCTTCTTCTATTTCACTTAAGCTTTCGCTACTTCTACTATGTGGAAATATTGTTTCTTCAAGCCCTACTAAGAATACTGTGTTAAACTCTAGCCCTTTAGCTGAGTGAAGTGTCATTAAATTAACCCCATCTTCAACTTCTTTATATTCATTCATATCGCTTACTAAGCTTATATTCTCTAGAAATTCTTCAAGTGTAAATATGCCTCTTTCTTCAAAAGATAATGCTACTGACTTAAACTCTTCTAGGTTTTCTAGTCTTATTTCACTTTCTAGATTATTTGCTTCTTCTAATTCTTTTCTCATTCCAGATTTATCTAATACTGCATCAATTAATCCAGAAAGGTTAGTGTTTTTAGCCTCTTCTATTAAATCTAATATAATCTTTTTAAACTCATACTCTTTACCAGCTAAAATTGCTTCAAACATACTAGTATCTTCTACTCTTGCAAGGTTTCTAATATTTTCTATAGTTTTATTACCGATACCTCTTTTAGGAACATTAATTACTCTTTCTAAAGCTGTATCATCACTTGTATTATATATTAAATGCAAATACGCGATTAAGTCTTTAATTTCTTTTCTGTTATAGAAGAAATAACTACCTACTATTTTAAATGGTATATTTTCTCTTAAGAACGCTTCTTCAATAACACGGCTTTGTCCATTAGTTCTATATAATACAGCTATTTCACTAGGTTTTTCACCATTAGCTAGTATCTTTTTAGTTTCATTAACTACATACTTAGCTTCTTCTTGCTCAGATTCTAGTCTTAAATACTTAATCTTTTCACCTTCACCTCTACTACTCCAAAGATTCTTTTCTTTTCTCTCTTTATTGTTTTTAATTACACAGTTAGCGGCTTTAAGTATAGTATTATTACTTCTGTAGTTTTCATCTAAGACAATAGTGTTAGCTTCAGGATAATCTTTTTCAAAGTTCATAACATTCATATA
>CADBRE010000086.1 GCA_902797005.1 uncultured Erysipelotrichaceae bacterium
CCGATTTTTGGAATTGATTTCGTTTTAATCCTAACTAAAACTCATTGTTATTTTACTTAGTTTTCAAAGATCATTTCAACCTTTTTGTGGTTGCTTATATAATATATCAAACTCTTTTCAAAAATGCAACACTTTTTTTACATATTTTTTACATTTTTACATCATTCGACATTTTTTTCAAAATATCTTCACAGTTTGATATATGACCTCTTCATCAGGTCAACGATGAATATAATACCACTAGTTAAAAATGATTTCAAGTACTTTTTTTCATTTTTTTTAATTTTTTATTTTTGGCATTATTTTTCTTCATCTATTCATAATAATTTATGTTAATTATAGAAAAAAGATTACTATTATTTAGAAATTCTTCTAAAGATTTTATAATAGTAATCTATTGTTCCCTTATCAAATGGCATAACTGCATTTCTTTTCATATTAATTAATGCTGTTAATTCATATTTAATAATTTCATTAATCTCAAATGGATATTTCATTAATTTTTTATGATAGTTATATTCATTTCTATCTAATACTTTGAAAGCTCCATCTGGAAAAACTCTTAGGTCTAAATCGTAATCAATATATTTGATTACACCATTATCAATAACAAATGGGCTAGCTATATTACAATAGTAAAAAAGTCCAATATCTTTTAACTGCGCAATTATGTTGAACCATCTATTTCTATAGAAAAACATTATAGCAGGTTCTTTAGTATGCCAAGTTCTTCCATCTTTTTTTGTTACTAGTACATTATTATTTCCAAGTACTATATAGTCTTTGTTGATATCTAACACAACTGCTTTTTCCCACGTCTTGTATATAATCCCATTGTGTTTATAACAGTGAATCTTGATTACATCCCCTATTTGTAATCTCACATTCTCACGCTTCCTTCACTAGATACATTATAACATATTTTTATACTTATTAATAGTATAACTTTATTATAACTTTATTATAAATTGATGCCCTTGAAAAAGAACACCTTTTGGTGCTCTTTGCTATTTTAGTATTTCAACTGCTTTATTTAATTGAATATCTTCTTCAGAGTTAGCTTCTTCTTTATTGATTTCTACAAGTACATCTGGTTCTAATCCTTTTTGGTTTATGCTGTTTCCATTTGCTGTTAACCAATATGCAGTAGTATATTTAACCATTCCGCCACTTTTTAAATCGCTTGTTTCTTGGACTGTGCCCTTTCCATATGATTGTGTTCCAACTAAAGTAGCTCCATAACTTTCTTTTAATGCAGCTGCAAGTATTTCAGAGGCAGATGCGCTAGCGCCGTTCATCAAAACTGCTACCTTTATGTTTTTGCTTTCTTTTGTTGTATCTTGATAAAACTTAGTTTCAGTTTGATTTTTTAATCCATAAATGTTCTTACCTTTTTCAAGGAATAGCTCAGCTATATCAACAGCAGCAGTTAAGTATCCACCACCATTATTTCTTACATCAATGACTAATCCAGTAATGCCCTCACTTTCCAAGCTCTCTAATGCTGATTTAAATTGATTATATGTTGTATTTGAGAATGTATCTATTTTTATATAACCTACATTATCATACTTTTCTTTAGTTACTGCTGGTATTGTTATTGTTGATAAGTTAACATCTTTAGTTAATGTTATAGATGCTCTTTTAACACTTATCTTAATTCTTTTACTTGGACTATTTCTAATTAGGTCAGCTACTTCTTGTGATGTTTTACCATCTAAATCTTCACCATTAACTTTAACTAGTAAATCCCCAACTTTAATGTCAGCGACCTGTGCAGGGCTTCCATCAAATACATTAACAACCACAAATCCTTCTTCTGCTTGAGTAAACTCAACTCCAAGCCCATAGTATTCTCCATTTAACCTATCCATTAGATTATTAGTAGTTTCTTCATCTAAATATGTTGTATATGGATCCCCTATATAATTATACATACCTTTAATAGCGGCATTTACTAGTTCGCTTTCGTCAATCTTTTCTACATATCCATTTAATATATGATTATATGCATCTTCTATTTCTGAAAACCTACTAGCTGTTCCTCCTGTTGCACTCGCTTTTATTTCATTATAGTTTTTATATACTATTACACTTGTTGCAACTCCTACTATTAAACTGGTTATTAATATTATTATAATTACTTCTATTAAAGTAAAAGATGCACTTCTTATATTTATCTCTTTTTTAGTTTTTGTTTTTTCATTATCCATATTGCCTCACCTATTCTCTAAATGTAATGATATCACAAAATAATTTTTAGATAAAGTGCATTTTTACAATTTCACAAACTTTTCAAAAAAACTTACCATATTGGCAAGTTTATCTTTCGTCATAATCATCTAAGAATGAATGATTTACTCCATCTTTATGATAAGCAACAACACAGTTTAAGTTTACATTTGATAATGCAGTAAATATATTATGGTCTATATCTTTATTAACTTTTCTTAAATTGTTAATAAGCTCTTTCATTTCTTTTCTTTTACTATCTTTTTCTCTTTCATTAACTTCTTTAGTAAACTTGCAAGCACAGTTGATAAATGTTAAGTGGTTTTTATCTCTCCAAGTTATTATTGCATGTTCTTTAACTAAATATAATGGTCTAATAAGCTCTAATCCTTCAAAGTTATCACTATGTAATTTAGGCATCATAGTTTTAAGTTCTGCACCATAAAGCATAGATAACATAGTAGTTTCTATTACATCATCAAAATGATGCCCTAAAGCTATTTTATTACATCCTAATTCTTTAGCTTTATTATATAGGAAACCTCTTCTCATCCTAGCACATAAGTAACATGGACTTTGTCCAGCATTAGCATATACTACATCAAATATATCTGATTCAAACACATCAATAGGAACATTTAATTCTTCTGCAACATTTAAAATCATATTAAAGTGTTCTGCAGAATACCCCGGATTCATAACAACATATTTAGCTTCAAACTTAACATCTCCGTGTCTTTCTAATTCTTGAATGCATTTGGCTAAAAGAAATGAGTCTTTACCGCCGCTTATACAAACCATAACCTTATCACCTTCATTAATAAGCTTATAGTCTTTAACAGCTTTAACGAACTTTGCCCATATTTCTTTTCTATATGTTTTAATAATACTTCTTTCTATCTCTTGATACTTTTCCATACACTTCACCACTTTTTTAATCAAGTGTATTATAGCATCTAAAGTTTATTTTGTAAATTATTGTTTTACTTCTATACTAGTGCCATCAAAAGTAAAGTCTATCTCTCCTTCTCTAGCCAAATAAGTCTTAACATTATATTTATTTAGTAACTCTAATGTTTCTTCATTTTCCATCTCTTTATCACTAGAAGTTATAACAGCATACTTAGGACTAACATTTTTAATTAATTCTCCTAACCTATCTTGATAATGTCCATGGTAAGGCACTTTTAAAAAGTCAAATGTTTCATTGTTTTCACTTAGATATTCACTTATTCTTAAGTTTTCAGCATCACCCATAA
>CADBRE010000087.1 GCA_902797005.1 uncultured Erysipelotrichaceae bacterium
GTCTTCATTATCTATTTCAAAGAAATAATTAGTACAATCATAATAAATAACATCAGCATTTCTTTTAATTACATTCTCACTATTATTAAATAAGCTTTCCTGAATATAATCCATATTTTCAGCAATATAACTTAAAGATCTATATTCATCATGAAGATTAAAAGAAGGAGCTTTAATAAAGTTTTGACATTGTTTAAAAGTTTCAAGTTTTGAAGAAGGATAAATAATTCTAGCATATACTAAATAAGAAAGTATCTCATTTAAATCAAACTTAAACTTATATTTACTTTGTATATGATTACATATATCTTTAATCTTTAATTCATTGTAAAGCTTTTCTAAGAATAGATATCCAACATTGAACTGCCTTTTAATATTTGGAGATATTCTTTTATTAGGATTATATTCACGTTTTAACAATTCTTCTTTATCTTCATTATTTAGTTGTTCTATATATTCTTTTACTTTGTTAATAGTATTAACTTTACCAAATCTTTCTTCAAGTTGATCTTGATTACCTAGCTTTTCAAATATTTTTGTTGTTCGTTTTCCATTAATAGTTGTATAATCTTTTATAATTGAATAATAAGAATAATTATTAATAGTTCTTATATTAAGCCTCATATAAGTCACTTCCTACAATGCAATTATATCACACATACGAGAACCTACGCAAGATATAAATTACAAAAAAACCAGATTTTATCTGGGATTGTAAATAAAAATAGTCTTCAACTGTCAAAGTAGGGGAATAAAGTACAAATGTAAAAAGTGATAAAAGGTATTGAAAAGTGGGGAAAAACTTGGTATAATTTAAGTGCTTGATGAGGAGTAGACTAAAATGGTCTACTCTTTAGTTTAGTAAGGAGGAGTTTATGAAAGAAAAGATTTTAGAAAAGGTAAAGATGCCTTTAGAAGAAATTGGTGTTAGTGTTTATGACATTACTTTTGAAAAGGAAGACGGAATAGACACTTTGTTCATTAAACTAGATGGTAATGTTGATACAGACACTTGTGCTAAAGCAAGTGAGATTATTAATCCTATAGTTGATGAACTTGATTTAATTGAAGGAGAATATGTTTTAGACATATGTAGTAGAGGTGAAGGAAATGAATAATGAAGAATTTAAACACGCATTTGATTATTTAGTTAATGAAAAGGAAATTGATCCTGAAGTTATTAAAGAAGCAATGAGTAATGCATTTGCGGCTGGTTATAAAAAGAATACTGGAGAAGATGCTGATATTAGATGTGAAATTAATACTGATAATGGTATGATTCGTCTTTATAAGAGAATGACTGTTGTTAATGAAGATGAGCTAGAAAACACAGATGCTCAGTACACAGTTGAAGAAGCTAAGGACATTAATCCTGATTATAAATTAGGCGATGTTATTGAAACTGAAGTTACACCAGACGATTTCGGAAGAGTTGCTATTTCTGTTGCTAAACAAGTAGTACTTCAAAAGATAAGAGAAGCTGAAAGAAATCAAGTTATGGATGAGTTTAGAGATAAACAAGATGAAATTATGGTTGGTTTCTTAGCTATGGAAGACGCTAAAAACTATTATGTAGATTTAGGTAAAGCTAGAGGATTACTTCCTAAGAATGAATTAATTCCTGGTGAAACTTTAAAGATGGGTGAATCTGTAAAAGTATATATTACTAAAGTAGAAGAAACTACTAAGGGGCCATCTATTAGATTATCTAGAAAACATTATGGCTTTGTTAAGAGATTATTCGAAAGTGAAGTTCCTGAATTTGCTGAAGGTATTTTAGTAATGCATGGTGTAGCTAGAGAAGCTGGTGTTAGAAGTAAAGTTGCTGTATCTTCTTTCGTTACTAATGTAGACGCTATTGGAAGTTGTATTGGCGAAAAGGGAAGAAGAATAGCTAATATAATAGCTGCTTTAAATGGTGAAAAAGTAGATTTAGTTTTATATGACGAAAACCCTGAAGTATATATTGCTAATGCATTGTCTCCAGCTAAGAACTTAAGTGTATCTATAACAGATGAGAAGAATAAAGAAGCTTTAGTTATAGCTGATGATGAAAACTTAAGTTTAGCTATAGGTAAAAAAGGTATTAATATTAAACTAGCTAGTAAGTTAACTAAATATAATATTAAAGTTAAGACTTTAAAAGAAATAAATGAACAAATAAATGAGTAGGTGCTTTATGAAACAAAAGAAGATACCTATGAGAATGTGTGTTATTACTAGAGAAAGATTTGAGAAGAAAGATTTGTTAAGAGTTGTTAGAACTCCTGAAGGAAATGTTATAGTTGATGATACACATAAAGCTAATGGGAGAGGAGCTTATCTAAAGAAAGATAAAGAAGTTATAGAAAAAGCAAGAAATAATAAATTACTTGATAAAACTTTAGAAGTAACTGTTCCAGAAGAAATATATGAAGAATTATTAAAAAGAATAAATTAAAAGAAAGAAGGTGCTTTTATGACAGTAAAAGAATATGCATTAGATGCAGGTATTACCGCTTTAAACGTACTAGAAAAATGTAAAGAATTAGGATTAAGCGTTACTAAAGAAGATGATTTTTTAGAAGATGATGATATAGTAATGCTTGATATGGCTTTTGAAGAAGATGGGCCAAGTGAAAGCTTACTTAGTGAAGAGCTTGAAAACAAGTTTGATTTTGAAGAAAGAGCTGAAGAATTACTTGGAGAAGACACTAGAAACGAAAATGTTACTAAGAAAGTTAAACTAAAAAAGAAAGACAATAAAAATACTGGTGAACAGTTTAGGAAAGAAAAGAAGAATCTTTATAAGAATAAGACTAAACTTCAAAGTAATGCTTCTAAAGAAGAAGGAAATGTTGTTCTATATAAAGAAGGAATGACTGTTAAAGATTTAGCTGCGGCATTAGGTGTTAAAGATAATGAACTTATTGCTAAGATGTTTACTATGGGATTAATGATAAATATTAATTCTAGTATATCTTTTGAAGATGCAGAAGTTATTGTTTTAGAGTTTAATAAAGAGTTAAAGAGAGAAGAAACTACAGATATAGCAAATTTTGAAGAATATGAAATAGTTGATAGAGAAGAAGATTTAGTTACACGTGCACCTATAGTTACTATAATGGGGCATGTAGACCATGGTAAGACTTCACTTTTAGACTACATTAGAAATACGCATGTAGTATCAGGCGAAGCTGGTGGAATTACACAGGCTATTGGTGCTTATCAAGTTGAGATTAATGGTAATTTAATTACATTTATTGATACCCCTGGACATGCTGCATTTACAGAGATGAGAGCAAGAGGTGCATCAGTTACAGATATAGTTGTTATTATAGTTGCCGCTGATGATGGTATTATGCCTCAGACTAAGGAAGCTATAGATCACGCTAAAAGTGCGGGTGTTCCAATTATAGTTGCTATTAATAAGATAGATAAGGGAATTGGAAACATAGACAAGATAATGAGTGAAATGAGCGAACTAGGTCTAACTCCAGAAGAATGGGGAGGAGATACTATCTTCGTTAAAGTAAGTGCTCATACTGGTGAAGGAGTAAGTTTGCTTCTTGAAAATATAGTTGCTTTAGCTGAGATGCAAGAGTTAAAAGCAAATCCTAATAGATATGCTGTTGGAACAGTTATTGAAGCTAAACTTGATAAGGCAAGAGGGCCTTTAGCAACACTACTTATTAATAATGGTACTCTAAGAATTGGAGACCCAATAGTTGTGGGAAGTTCATTTGGTAAAGTTAGAACACTTACTAATTCAAACGGCATTGAACAAACAAGTGCACTTCCTAGTAGTCCAGTAGAAGTAACAGGTTTATCAGAAGTTCCTGTTGCTGGGGATAAGTTTATGGCTTTTGAAAGTGAAAAAGAAGCTAAGACTGTTGCTGATAAGAGAAAAAGAGAAGAGTCAAAGAGAAAGTTTGCTAAAAAGGCTATAAGTTTAGATGATTTATTTGAATCTATAAGCGAAGGTCATAAAGAGATTAATATAGTTTTAAAAACTGATGTTAAAGGTAGTGAAGAAGCTTGTAAAAATGCTCTTGAAAAAATAAATGTTGAAGGAGTTAAGATATCAGTTATAAGAAGTGGTGTTGGAACAATTACTGAAAGTGATGTAGTTCTAGCTAGTGCTTCAAATGCTATTGTTATCGGATTTAATGTTATACCTTCTTCAAGTGTTAAAGAAACTGCGAAGAGTTATAATGTAGATATAAGACTATATAATATCATCTATAAATTAGTTGAAGAGATTGAAGCTGCAATGAAAGGTATGCTAGATCCTGAATACGAAGAAGTAGTAACTGGTGAAGCTGAAATAAGAGAGATATTCCACTTCTCTAAAGTTGGTAATATTGCTGGTGTTCACGTTACTAGTGGTACTGTTAAAATGGGATCACTTGCAAGACTAATTAGAGATGGTGTAGTAGTTGTTGAAACTAAAATAGCTTCACTTCAAAGAGAAAAAGATCAAGCTAAAGAAGTTAAATCAGGATTTGACTGTGGACTTACTTTAGAAAACTATATAGACATCAAAAAAGGCGATACTGTTCAAACTTATGAAATGAAAGAAGTGAAAAGATAATGAAATTAAAAGGTGAAAGAGTAGCTTCTGATTTAATGAAAGAACTTAGCATGATACTTTTAACTGAAGTAAAAGATGAAGACCTTAAAAATGTAACAATTACTTATGCAACTGTTACAAATGACTTATCTAGTGCCAAGGTGTATTTCACTACACTAGATGATGATAAAAGAGATAAGGTTATAAGAGACATGAACAACGCATCTTCTTACTTTAGAACTGAACTTGCTAAGAGACTTGATTTAAGAGTTATGCCTGAGATTAGATTTGTATATGATGAATCTATTGAATATGGTAAACACATAGAAGATATAATAGAAAAGATAAATAATGAGGATAAATAAGAAAATTATTTATCTTTTTTCTTTTATCAAAATTGAAAATTGTGTGTTCTATTTTTAAAATAGTATATGTAGAAATTAAATATTGTTATACAATAGTACCTAAATAAAGTACACAAAAGTAATAATATTTAAAATTAGAGCTACAAAATTCAAAATTAGCAAACAATTGATTTTATTTTATCTTTGTGTTATCGTTTATCTAGGTGAAGAGAAATGAAACTAAAAGACTATATTGAAGAAGATAAACCTAGAGAAAAGTTAGAGAAACTAGGAAGTGAGAATCTTTCTGACAGTGAACTACTTAGTATACTTCTTAGGGTGGGAAGCAAGAGTGAATCAGTTAATGAACTTTCTACTAGAATACTTAAAGAAAATGGTGGACTTAAAGGACTAAGTGAGCTTTCGCTTGAAAAGTTATGTGAAATAGAAGGAATTAAAAAGAGTAAAGCTACTACAATACTTGCTGCTTTTGAAATAGGTAAGAGACTTGCTAGTAATAGACCTAAGAAGTTAAAACTAAGAAACAGTGATGAGATATTTGCTTATTATAAAAATGAGTTTATAGGTGCCAAGCAAGAGAAGTTTTATGCACTTTATTTTGATACTAAGATGAACTTAATTAAAAGAGAAGAAATATTTAAGGGAAGCATAGATAATGTTGAAGTTCATCCGAGAGATGTTTTTAGAGAAGCATTAAGCTTAAATGCAAAATATATAGTTGTAATGCATAATCACCCTAGTGGAGACTGCGCCCCATCCAAAGAAGACATGATAATGACTAATAGACTTGCACAGACAGGTGAGTTAATAGGTATTAAAGTAGTGGACCATATAATTATAAGTAGTGATAGTTATTATAGTTTTTATGATATTATGAATAAAAAAGAATAAACTTAATTA
>CADBRE010000088.1 GCA_902797005.1 uncultured Erysipelotrichaceae bacterium
AAAAGATATTGTTGAATGTGCTAAAAGAGCATATAAAGAATTTCCAACAATAGTTAATAATATACCTAAAGATAAAAATAAATATACTAACGATATAGATAATTATTCTTTAATTGATAATAAATTATCTCACGCACAATCAGCTATAGGAACATCAAGTAATGTAGCTCAATTAGCCCAAACTTATATGCACAGCTTTGGAGATAAAAAATATGCTGATTATGCTTGTATATTATCTGTTATAGCTCAAGTTAGTATAGATTCAGCTAAACGTGCATTTGATGTAGATATAAATTCTGAAATAGATAGAATATCTAAAGATATGGATATTGAGACAAATGGTTATCCTATCTTTTGGAAACACGTTAAAGATAAAAAGATAAAGGCTATAGATAAAAAGTTTAATATATCTAAAATAAATCGTAAACTTGTGTGTCCTATGAATTATGTAGCAGAATATAAGTTTAAGAAATTTAGAAATCCAAACTTTACATTACCAATGTCATATTTCTTCCAAGATTATAAACTTGAAAAGACTAGAAGACAAAGTAAGAAAGTTGAAGAATTAATTTCTAAATATGCTTTAGAATTATATGAAACTAAAATAGTTAGCCCAAATAATGAGTTTCATAGATATGATGATGAAACTTATAACTCAGATGATTTATTACTTATTGACAGTTTTGATAGTTTAATTGAAGATATATCTAAGACTTATATATCTAATACTTATGTAGGATTAATGAGTTGGTTGATAGATAGAGCTTTTCAGATTACAGAAAAAACTATTAAATTAAATAAAGACAAAAAGAGTGTATTGTCTAAGAATAAAGCTATATTATTAAAAACGCTTTATTCAGTTAATAAAAAAGGTTTATTAAAAATCTTTTCAAAAAATGTTGAAAATTCATCAGAAACGCCTTAAAATAAAGGTTTTCTAAAATCCCTATTGTAGAGAGGGTGACAAAATTGTTTCTGATGAATTGCAAACATTAGAAACAATAGTGTTCTAAAATCCCTATAGTACAGGGACTCTGATATGGGATTAATTAATAAAATTTTGTTAAATCCCTATAGGGGACAGATGGGATTTTAAACCATAAAATAAAGGGTTTCTAAAATCCCTATAGAGGAAGATAGTAACCTCAAGTCAGAATGGAGTAATCTGTGTAAGTAAAAATTGCAAACTTTGAGTAGAAAGTCCGTAGTGGATAAGTAGCTCAGTCGCTTTATTCCGAGTGCGACTAATAAATATGGAACTATAGTTATATAAGATGGGTGTAGATAATTATTATAACCAATAATAGTTGTCTACACCAAATATCAGATTAAAGAGGTGATTAAATGCCTAAGTTAAATTGGCGTAAGCAAGTACCAAGAGTTCTTTCACAAGATGTATATAGATATATAGCAAATAACTCAAACATGAATCAAGCACAAGTTAAACAGTGCTTTAAATTATTTAGAATGTTGATTGAGCAAGTAGCAGAAGCTAGTCACGATGATGATGAAATGGAAATACATATGCCACATATAGGCTATTTTACTTTCTTAACACATAAAGGTCGTAAAAAGGGTGAGACATATAAGATGGCTTGTCCTAAAGGTGGTTGTATGGATATTACAATTGATGAAGACCAACCAAACCATAATAGCTTAAAGTTCCATGTAGATTGGGCACTTAATGAATATTGCAAGAATGTAACAAGAGAAAAGAACCGAAGGGCTATGGAAAGAAATAAAGATGAGCAATCTTCATGAAAAAGAAATTAGATATAATGATTTATGTAATCTAATAGCTAATAACGTAAAAAACGAAGATGTGACAGTTAATGAAGTAGATGATGTTCTAATTGGTATATATAAAACCATATTAGAACAATTACAGCTTAATCAAAAAATTATGATTGAGAAATTTGGTACATTTGAGTTAAAAGAACGTAAAGCTGGGAATAGAGAAATATATGATATAAACACTAAGCAAAAGAAAATGGTTTATATAGAATCAAAGAATAATATTAAATTTACTCCTAGCGATGTTTTTGAAACATTGGTTAATGAATATGACTTTAATTTTAAGTTAGTTAATAAATTAGGCGATGTTGAGAGAATAAGAAAAATTAAACGTAAAAAACAAAATAAAAGAAAAATAAAGCTTAAGAAGAGTAGGAAATTATATATAGATGCAGATGTTTTTAATGAATCTATAGTAGAAATACTTGAAAAAGCAGAAAGCAGAGGTGCAAAAGATAATGGCAAAGCAAAAGAAACTTGATAGTAAGTCAGTAGTTTCCGTTTGTGGTGAATTACAACAAGACGGTGATGAGTACATAATTTGTGTAGAAGAAAAGGATTCAGTAGAATATTATTCATTAAATAAAATTCTTCCACTTATGTTAGGCAAGATTGTTAATATCAATGCCGAGAGTATTGATGATGTTGAGGATTAATGCCTATGACAAAAAGAAATAATGAAACATATATACAATTTCTTAAAAGAGCCACTAAAGAATGTGAATTGAAAAATATCACATATGATGAGTGGGGAGATGCTATATTAGGAACTGACAACGTTTATAGTTCTGATAATTTAAGAAAAAGTTATTATGTTTGTAAAAAACTTCTTGATAAAATAGATGATGATGCTATTATAACTCAAGATGATATTTATTTAGAATTACAAGAACTTAAAGATGAAATATATAAAGAAAAATGTAAGCTACAAGATGCAAACAGAGAAAAAAGAGCTAATCTTAGGGTTGAAGCAAGATTTGAAAATCTTTTAGATGTTGTAAAAGATAATATAGATTTTATGCCAACATACGAGATTAAAGATTTTAAACCTAGAGTTAAAAATTCAAAGAAAAAATATGCAATATTACAATTATCAGATTGGCACTGTGGAGCAAAAGTAGATAATCAGTTTAATTATTATGATATTGATACTATGGTAGATAGAGCCATGAAGATAAGAGATAAGGCTATGGAATACTGTGATTTACATGAAGTTACAGATTTAATAATTGAAATAAATGGAGATTTAGTCAATGGAGCTATTCATGTTTCTAGTAGAGTAGAATCAGAAGAAGGTGTGGTTCAACAAGTAATTACTGTCACTGATGTATTAGCTAAGTTAATAAATTCTATGAAACCATATTTTAATTCAATAAAAATTGTAACAACGCTAGGAAATCATGGTCGTCTCACGCCTAATAAAGCTGATAGCATTACAAATGAAAATTTTGAGATGCTTATTCCTACAATGTTAAGAGATAAACTTACTGATATTTCAATAATAGATTCTAAGGGATTAGATTTTGTTAAGTATGAAGTTGATGGTAAAGTTATAATGTTAGCACATGGACAAAATGATAGTATTAGTAAAGTTGTAGCCGATTTTTCTAAAATATTTAAAGTTGTTCCATCTGAAGTGCATTTAGGACATACTCATTCATATAAAGATATTAATGATTGTGGAATAAAAGTAACTGTAAATGGTTCTCTTATTGGAGCTGATGATTATGCTCTTACTATAAGAAAGATTGATACACCTAGTCAAAACTTAATTGTTTATGAAGATGATAGATGTATTTATGAAATAAAAGCAGAATAAAAAATATTAGGTTGGCTGGGATTAAGTTACCCGTTCAATAGGTCACACCACCACGAACCCGTGAGAGTCAAAGGCGTGGGAACGATATGGGAAGTCCTATATCACAGACGGTTGAGCCGTTAATATTAAAACTTTGTGATATGGAAGTTTGTTAAAGTTTATAAATATCAAATAAAAGATAAGGTGGACTGCTTATGGCTAAAAAGAAAAAAGACACAGTAACAATAAATTTTCTAAATAATGGAACTAATGTTACGGGGTCTTGTACTATTATCAAATTTTTGGACAGAACTATTTTATTTGAGTTTGGTGGCATACAAGATGGACATACTGTTTTAGAAAATTATAAACTAAATAAAAATCAAGTTTCTAAGGTGAAACCAAAAGAAATAGATATGATAATAGGTGGTCATATACAGCATTTCGACCACGGTGGAAATATACCATATTTGATAAAAAACAATAAAGATATTAGAATAATTACACCAAAAGACACTAAATGTATTCTTAAAGAGATGTGGCTTGATAGTGCTGGGATTATGGAAAGAGATTGTGAACTTTTATCAAAAAAATTTTCAGATAAAGTTTTTATTCCACTTTATGATTCAGACGATGTAAAAGAGTCTTATGAAAAAATAGAAGAATACGAAACAAATCAAATTCATAAATTAGACGAAAATATATCAATAAGATATATTTATAGTGGTCATATTTTTGGAGCGTGTCAATGTGAATTATTTATTAAAATAAACAATCATACTCATAAAATATTATTTACCTCAGATTTAGGCAATATTAAAACAGCAAAACTTAAGCCATTTGTTCAAGAATTTGAACCTATGGTAAATGGTAATATTGCTATATGTGAATCAACATATGGTAGTAGAGAAAATATTAATCTAACTAAAAAAATTATAGATAAAGATATTGAAAAGATTAAAACAGTTGTAGAACAATATTGTGTTGATAATAAACGCAGAGTATTATTCCCTGTTTTTTCGTTAGATAAATGTCCTAATATATTATGGATTCTTTATAGTCTATTTAAAGATTATCCTAACTTTGATACTAAGATAGTTATAGATAGTCCATTAACTAATAGATTATTGGATAGATATTCAGAAGTATTAAAAGGTGATGCTAAAACTAAATTTGACGAAATGATGTCTTGGAAAAATATAGTTAGAATAATAGACCCTACAGAAAGTAAAGAAGCAGTAAAGACTTTAAAGAACTGTTGTATATTATCTAGTGGCGGTATGTTGCAGAGTGGTAGGTCTGTTAGTTGGGCTATATCGTTATTACCACACGCTGATGATTGTATTTTGCTGAGTGGATATTGTGGAGTTAATACTTTAGGATATAAGATTAAAAATGGAAATATACAGAAGACCATTACAATTAATGGAACTTCTGTTAAGAATAAATGTCAAATAGTTGCATTAAAGTCACAAAGTTCACATATGCAACGTAATGATTTGATTAATTATTATAAAGGGCTAAATGTAGAAAAAATATATTTAGTTCATGGAGATATGCAAGGCAAGATTGAACTTGCAGAAGATTTAAGAGAAGAAATCTCAAAGTGT
>CADBRE010000089.1 GCA_902797005.1 uncultured Erysipelotrichaceae bacterium
CCACCAAATGTGCTAGAAAGAAGTAAAACTAAGTAATATGTTAGAACTTTAAGCCCTGGAGAAGTATTAAAGAGTAATGATAGAATAAACATAATAAACACATTTGTTAATCCCATGATTAATCCACTTAAATATCCCCGTTTATTCGCTGTTTTAGCAAGTTTAAATCCAAAAAACATAAATGTTAGTATAATATATATAAAACTTAATATAGATACCGTCCTATAACTTAAAACATTGAAATTAGCAAAAAGAGTAACTATAATCAAATACATTAGTAAAGCTAATATAAAATAAATAATATTATAAAGAATATATTTGTATTTATACATTTTATCACCTAATAAATTATATTTAATGATTAAAAAAATATGTTTAAAAGCATAATAATAGTAGGTGATTTAAATGGAACTTTTAACAATAATGCTTAGAACTTCATTTTTCTATTTCTTTATACTTCTAATATATAGAATAATGGGCAAAAGAGAAATCGGGCAATTATCAATACAAGATTTAGTTGTCAGCATTTTGATTGCAGAGATGGTAGCAATAAGTATTGAAAACAATGAAGAGCCAATGATATATACCATCTTACCAATCGCTCTTTTGGTAATTCTAGAGCTTGTTTCAGCTTATGTTGCTTTAAAATCTCCAAAGGTGAGAAATATTATGGAAGGCAAACCAGTTTTAATAATTAATAAAGGGAAGATTAACTTTAAGGAAATGGTAAGACAAAGATATACTCTTGATGATTTACTTCTCGAACTTAGAAGCCAAAAAATAAAAAATCTATTTGATGTAGAATATGCAGTATTGGAAAACAACGGTTCTTTAAGCATCTTTAAATATAATTTCTTAAAGATGAAAAGTGAAAATCCTTTCCCTTTAGTCTTAGACGGCAAGATTGAAACCAGTACGCTTAAATATATTGGAAAAGATGAAAAATGGCTTTTAGATTTAATTAATAAAGAAGGATATAATGTTTCTGAAATATTTTATTGTTTCTATAAAAATGAAAAAGCTTATATAATACCAAAGAACAGTCTAATTTAGAGCTGTTCTTACTTTCTTTATATTCAAATAAGTAGTAAATATAAGACTGATAATAATCCCAATAATAAGTGAGTACATACCGATATGAAGAAAAGATAAAACAAATATGAGTGCTAGCTTAATAAAACTACAAAGAGTTGTTATATAAAAAGCATCTTTGCTCCTATCCATGGCTTGTAAGCTATTAGAAAGTGGTGTTTCAATAAAGTATAAAAGAAAAAATGGAGCAAGAACTTTTATGTATGTTTTACCAAGGTTAGTATTGTAAATAAGCTTTAGGAAATATGTGGGATTTATAAAAATTAGTGAAGTAGATGCCAAACCTATTGCAAGAGATAAAAAGGTTATCTGTCTAATTCTTTTTTTACACATTTTATAATCTTTAACTGCATAATATTTAGATACTTCAGGAATTAAAGATGTTGAAATACTTTGAGTAAAAAACTGAGGTAACAATAATAAACTTAAAGCATAACCATTAATAATTCCATATTCTCTAACAATAAAATCTTGTGAATAACCACTTATTAATAATACATTTGTCAAAATGATTGGCTCTAGGAAATGACTTACAGAACCAATAATTTTACTTGTAGTAGAAGGAACAGAAGTTCCCATTACATCTTTAATATCTTTTTTTGATGGCTTTATATCATCTTTTCTAATATACATACCTTTTGGAAGTCCCATAAGCATAACGATAATAGAAGATGTTTCACTCACTATATTAACTAATATAACAATACAAATGACAGACACTATTCCTTTTTTAATAAATATAGGTATCAAGTACATAAGAATAATAATTCTTACAATCTGCTCGACTATGTTTGAGAGAATATACACTCCCATTCTTTGCTTTCCCCAGTAATAACCTTTAATAATTGAAGACAAGCCAATAAACGGAAGAGTAAATCCAATACACAAAAGTGGATAAAAAAGTCTCTCTTCTTTTAAAAACACATTTGCTAAAGGTTTGCTAATTAAAAAGATTATAATTAAAGTAATAAGGTTTAATAGCAAAGAAATAGGTATAGTAGAAAATATAACTTTTTTACTAGATCTTTTAGGAGTGCTAACTAGTTTACTAATTGCAATAGGAAAAGAAAAAGTAGCTATTGTAATAAATAATCCAAATGTAGGCATTATGAGTGAATAAAGACCAATTCCTTCTACACCAATTTCTCTAGTAATTATTATTCTAAGGAAAAAACCTAGTAGTTTAGAAAGAAAACCACCAGTAAGAAGAATGAGCGTTCCACTTAAAAACTTATTTCCCTTTAATTTATTTATCATAATAAAACTTATGAAAGTGCATTTGTTTTAATGCATTTATAACTTCTATGAATTTAGTGGGTTTTAGATATTTACATTTGACTTAAACTGAAGGTAAATGTATAATAATTTTAGGTGATGAAAAATGTTGCAAAAACCAAAAGGAACTCTTGATATAAAAGGGAAAGATGCTAAAAGCTATAAATATATAGAAAATGCTTTTGATAATTTTATGGCTTTATATAATTATGAATATATTAAAGTACCAACTTTTGAAGTAACAGATTTATTTTATAGAGGTATGGGAGAAAGCACTGATGTAGTAAATAAAGAGACTTATGACTTTGTAGATAAAGGTGGCAGAAAAATGACTTTAAGGCCTGAGTTTACCGCAGGTGTTGTAAGAAGTTATATAGAGAATAAAGAATATGTAGATGGAATAAAGAAGTATTATTACTTTGGAAGCAGTTTTAGATATGAAAGACCACAAAGTGGAAGATTAAGAGAATTCACTCAAGGCGGAGTAGAAGCTTTTGGAGCTAAGAATCCTGCTTTTGATGCCGAAATAATATCTATGGCATATAGATTCCTATCTTCATTAGGATTAGTTAATTTAAAGGTTAAGATCAACTCACTAGGAGATAGAGAGAGTAGAAAAAACTATAATGAAGTTATAAAAGACTATCTAGTAAAAGACTATGATAACCTATGTGAGACATGCAAGGAAAGACTAAATAGAAACCCACTTAGAATACTAGATTGCAAATACGATAGTGAAAGAGAATATATAAAAAATGCTCCTAAAACAATAGATTATCTAAATGAAGAAAGCAAAGAGTATTATGATAAAGTTAAACAAATGTTAGAAATACTAGATATACCTTTTGTGGAAGATGCTTCTTTAGTTAGAGGGCTTGATTATTACTCACACACTGTATTTGAAATAGTTTCTGATTTAGAAGAACTTGGAAAAGCTAACACAGTCTGTGCAGGTGGTAGATATGATAATTTAGTAGAAATACTAGATGGTCCTAGCACTCCAGGAATTGGATTTGCCTTTGGTGCAGAAAGACTTATGATTTTGCTTGAAGAATTAGAAGCATTTATTCCAGAAAGCAGTCTAGATATATTTATTATGAATCTAGATAACAATGAGTATTCTTATCAGGTTGCAGATGATTTAAGAAATAGTGGCTTTACAGTTGAAATAGATTATACTGGTAAAAACATGAAAGGATTATGGAAATTAGTAGATAAATATAATCCTAGATATGTAATCATTATTGGAGAAGATGAAGTTAAATCTGGATATCTAACTGTAAAAGACAATATTGCGAAAGAGGAAATAAAAGTTAAAGAAAGTGAAATAATTGATTTCTTAGATATGAATATATAAGGCTTTATGGGGGATTAGAACATGGACAAAGATTTAGAGATAGCTATTTATTTTAATGAACTTGAAGGAGAAAACATGCCTGATTTTCCAGTGTATTATGCACAAGGTGTAATAATCGGTAAATCAGATAAAGATGAAAGATGCTTCACTGAATATCTTACCGGAAGAAAATACTTAAATTTATTTATAGCCGAAGAAAACCAAATAAATGAAGGATTTAATTTCGTGGTTAAAATCAAAGAATTAAAAGCTGTGTCTCGCTTTAAAAAATTGAATGAATTATACAAATCAATTTGGAGTCAAATAGAAGGGAACTTATATTTCTTTAAAAAAAATGAAGAAGGCAACACTGAATTTATGACTGCAACTGTAAATGAATTTAATACTAATCTTGGCACAAACATAATTCTTTCTAATACAAATCAAATAAATGAGATGGTAGACTTGCTATTAGATGGTACCACAGAAGATTTTATTAAATATCTTGACAGCCATCCTGAATACAGAGAAATATTACAAGAAAACGGCGAGGAAGAAGAACAAGAAGAATATAAGGTAAATAGACCAATCAGTGAAACAATAGAAGAAATGAAAAAATATATAATTTCTCAAGATGAAGCAATTAAAAAGATAGTCATAGCAATTTACAAAAATATTAAATTTGATAATCCTGCTATGAAAAGCAATATACTAATGTATGGTCCTACTGGAAGCGGTAAAACTGCAATTATAAATACGCTTTCTAAAGTATTTGATTTACCTGTTTGGGTAGAAGATATGACAAGATTCACAGAAACAGGCTATAAGGGTGCAGATATAGATGATATACTGGTCAATTTATACAATAATGCTGAAGGGGATTTACAAAGAGCACAGAGAAGCATACTTTTCCTAGACGAAATAGATAAAAAAGCATCCGATGGAGAAGAAAAGTCTTTCAATAAAAGTGATGTGCTAAAGAGCTTATTAAAAATAGTAGAAGGCGGAAAGTTTGAAATTGAAATTAATCATTATGAAACCATAACATTTGATACATCTAAATTAACAGTAATAGTAGGTGGAGCATTCACTGACTTATATAATAAAAGAGAAGCTAAAAAAGATAGAATTAGAATAGGATTTGGCTTTTCTGATAATGTTGAAGCTAATCCTGTTTCTAAAGAGATAACTATTAAGGATTTTGAAAAATATGGAATGCCAATAGAGTTTTTAGGAAGATTTAAAACTATAGTTAGATTAAATGAATTATCTTTAGATGATATGGTTAAAATCCTTAAAGACTCACAATATAGTGCACTTAAAAACTACATAGAAACATTTGAACAACAAGGCATTAACCTAGAAATACCTGAAACAATATACAAAAAGATTGCTGAGAAAGCATATGAATATCACACTGGAGCAAGAAGCTTAAATATTGTTGTTGACAAAATATTTGAACCTATACTGTATGAGTACTTTAACGGTAATGATGTGGAAGCCATTGAGGTTTTAGAAAATATACTTGAAGAAGAAAGAGGATATAGATTAACAAAGAAAAATAATGGTTTTAATCAACAGTTGACAATTCCAGGATTTAGGTTATAATATATATTCAAAGGAAAGGGTGGTTTAAATGAATAAACCTGCAAAAGATTGCGGTCTAGATGTAAAAGACTTAAAAGGGAGAGTGCTAACTACTGAAGACAAAATAATGTGTAAATTATTTTATGAGAAAGGTATGACTAAATACGAATTACATAAAGCATTAGAAGAATCTTATAAAAATATTATGGAAAAGATTTATTCAATGGAAGTAAAAGGTTACTTAATAGCAAGACCTTACAATGGAGAAACGCTATATTATCTAACAGTAGCGGGTGTATATGAATTAGAGTTTAGAATGAATTATGAATACTTTAAAAGTTTACATGCTTATTTAGAAAGCTACAGTACTGATGCACACGATGTTGAAGCATTCCTAAGAAATAGGTTTTATAAACTTTATTCTGAAGGTGATTGGGATGAAAGCACTTTACTAGAGCAATTTGTTGAATGGGCTAGAAAAAGAGATATAGCTGTCAAAAAATTAAAATAGATGCATTAAGCATCTTTTTTTGTCAAATATTATAAAAAAGGTGGACACAAAACTTATAATTTGATAAAATTAAATTACCAAGATGAGTTGTTTACAATAAACCGACAAATATGTAATTTGGGGAACTAATTAGTAGAGGGTGTTGAATGCTTTCTTAAATGTAAGAATCCTAAACTCTATTATGTGATCTACCACCTCGCGAGTCGCGAGTTTTATTCGTACACTTTCTTGGTTTTATTTTGGAGGGAAACCATGAATTTGGAAAGATTTGAAGCTTTAATAGGTACCGAAAAATTAAATGCTATAAAAAACTTGAACATTTTAATTGTGGGTATAGGTGGAGTAGGAGGATACACTTTAGAAAGTTTAGTTAGAAGCGGAATAGAAAATATTAGAGTTGTGGACTTCGACACTATTGACTCATCGAATCTAAATAGACAAATATTGACTAACACCGAAAATATAGGCAAACTTAAAACTGATGAAGCTATAAAAAGAAGTAAACTAATTAATCCAAATATAAATATTAAGGCTTTAAGTATCTTCTTAGATGATAAAACAATTGATAATATTAATCTAAATGATTTTGACTATGTAGTAGATGCCTGTGATTCAATCAAAACAAAAGAGCTATTAATTAATAAATGCATAGAAAGCAATATTAAAATAATATCATCAATGGGAACAGCAAAAAAACTTGATGCCACTAAACTTGAAATAACTACTTTAGATAAAACTAGCTATGATCCACTTGCTAAACTATTAAGACATAACATAAATAAGAGATATCACAAAAAAGTAAATGTTATCTCTTCCAAAGAAGAACCGAAGAAGGCAAATATTCTAGGTTCATGCTCATATGTACCAGCAGTCGCAGGCCTTCTTATAACGAACTATATAATAAATGATATATTAAAAGGAAGATAATTAGTTATCTTCCTTTATTCTTTGATTAAACTTATACATTTCTTGCTCGTATTTATTATCTCCTGGAGTGTAGTATTTACTTGTTTTTATGTTATCAGGTAAGTATTGTTGTTTTACCCAGTGATTTTTAAAGTTATGTGGGTATTTATAATTAGGAGAAGTTGTTCTTATGTGTTCTGGAACTCTTCCAGGATTATTTTTTTGCAAATCAGTTATGGCTTTCATATAAGTGTTTTCTATTGTATTACTCTTAGGAGATAAAGCCATTTCTATCACTGCTTGTGTAAGTGGTTTATAAAGCTCAGGCAAGCCTAATCTTTCGGCAGATTGAATAGCTGTCAATACTTTAGTTTGGAGAGTGGGGTTAGCAAGTCCAATATCTTCATAAGCTATTACTAGCATTCTTCTATAAAGAATATCAAATTCTCCTGTGTCAATAAGTCTTACTAAATAGTGTACTGCTGCATCAACGTCTGATCCTCTAATTGACTTTTGAAATGCACTTATGAGGTCGTAGTATCCATCCTCATTTTTATCTGAAAAGTAGTTAGCCTTATTATTTATTGTTTGTATATCTTCTATAGTAAAAGAATTACCAAACGAATTAATGCAAAACTCTATTAAGTTATATGCAAAACGCATATCACCGCCTGATATATGAGCTATGTGTTTGTAAACTTCATCTGTTATATTTATATCAGTATATACCTCTTTTACCCTTAATAAGGCTTTATAAATATCTTCTTCAGTTAGTTCCTTTAATTCTAATAACTGACATCTACTTCTTATAGCCGGATTAATTGAGTGATATGGGTTAGAAGAGGTAAGACCTATTAGGATAAGCTTGCCACTTTCTATAAAAGATAAAAGTAAATCTTGTTTATCTTTATTCATTCTATGTATTTCATCTACTATAAGTATTAAATCATCATACATTTTAGCTTCTTCAAATACTATTTCAAAGTCTTTTTTAGAATTTATTGTTGCGTTTAACATTCTATATCTGCATCCAAGTTCATTCATCAAAGCTAAAGCTATAGTGGTTTTTCCAATTCCACTTTTACCATGTAGTATCATATTAAATATTCTTTTATTTTTGACAAGGTTATTAAGTATTTTATTTTCGCCAACCAAATGAGTTTGTCCAACTACCTCTGACAGATTCTTTGGTCTTAGTTTTTCTGCTAGTGTTTCCATTAAAATCACTTCTTTCTTTAATAGTATATCAAATTATTAGAAAAAGATAAAGCAGAAGTAGCAAAAATGTGTTTGTAAATTATAATAAAAATTATACTTAACAAATAAAGGAGAATATGGTATAGTAAGGTTACAAAGGAGGTTAAAATGGACTATAGCATAGAAATTATTGATATTGAGTTTTTAGGTTACTCAAATGTTTTAGAATATGTAGTGGATACTGATGAATATAAAGTTTGTGAAAGCACGGTTAAATACAATCATGATGGAACTGTTTCTCATATAGA